>JBIKOC010000005.1:0-15347 GCA_044358335.1 Flavobacteriales bacterium
GTTTACTCAGCCAATTGTTGGAATGGTTGCGGCGAAGCTTCTAGTACCAATCAGTTGGAAATATCGACGATTCCAGCACCCGGAATTCCCATTATCACCTTAAGCGGAAACAGCCTAACAACCGATCCTTCCGGAACTTTGCAATGGCTCGATGCCACATACTCAGCCATTCCTGGCGAAACGTCAGCTCTATTCACACCCGAACCGGTGAATGCTAGCTATTTTGTTCAAACCACCGCGCCCAATGGATGTTCAGCGATTTCGGAACCGTTTCAATTCAACGTTGATGGTTTAGAACAGATTAATTTTATGAGCTTGCATTTCTATCCCAATCCCGCTTCCGGATTGATATTCATCCAGAACCCTGGAATCTCTACCACGTTCCAGCTTTGCGACTTCACCGGCCGTATCGTAAAAAACAGCAGCATCGCTTCTAATTGCAGCATGAGCATGTTTTTAAACGACTTAACACCCGGAATTTACTTGCTTAAAACATCAAACAGTACAAAACGTTTGGTGATTTTTTGAGGGTTAATTTGGGGCTTACCTCACCAAACCGCAAAGCTTATTTGGTTCGGTCGGGCTTTACGCTATAGTCCTTGCTTTAAGCCTTCGCAATTGCTTCGGCTTACGCGGCGGGCTGTTGCTTCAATCCCTAAGCCGAGATTCCGCTAACGAAGTTTCTTATCTGCCACCAATTCGGCACGATAGCGCCCACTTTGCACACGTGTTAATTGATAAACCGTGGCATACAAAACCCACATCAGCAGCGTATAACAGATGGTTACGCCCCAAACGCCCGGATAATCCGAAGGTGTGCTGATATAATGCACCACATCACTAAATAGTCGTATCGGATGATGCAATAAATCCCAAGAATTCCATCGATCAAAACGACCGAGGTAAATCCCAAAACTGCTTAAAAACAGTGTGGTTCCTGCAAATAGCCAACCCATCAACCAAGTAAATCGTTCCTTAATCAGGGCGTGCATATCGAACAAAGAAGCGCACCCAAGCATAATTCCATTCCAAGCAAACGATAAAATCAGAACTAAATCGAACCACTGCGGCACGCCAGGTCGAGGATACAGGTGGAATAAATCAGTAATAATGTAAAAGGCATTCGGCAAAAAGAGCAGCCAGGTAATCGTTAAGCCATATGAAATCAAATGGCTTTTATGACGCAAACGATACACCGTTAATAAGGTCGACAAACCCAAGGGTATGACTGCTAAAAACAGATTCCACACTAGAAAAAGATAGGTGAGTTCGCCCGTTCTCCATATGCGAGCTGCTAACAAAACACAACTTAAAATAATCGAAGCTGAAAAGCTAATGGCTACACCAGCTCGGTTATGTGATTTAAAATATACGTGTAAACGACGGATGAAATAAGGAGTCATAAATCAATTGCGAGCTCCTTTAACGTCGGCCATCGAGCTAAAGTGCCATCATTATGAATTTTTAACGATTCTTCAGTTCAGCAGGCAATAGATATATGGACCAAACACCCAAATGGCAATACATACAGCCATAATCGACACAACTAAAACAGCACCTGCTCCTAAATCTTTTGCTTGTCCTATCAAAGGATCTTCTTCTTTTGTAATTCGGTCGGCTAATCGCTCCAACGCAGCATTAATCAACTCTCCCGAAATCACAGCGCCGATGGCAATCGTAACCAAGCACCATTCAATAGGTCTAATAGAAAGCCAGCACCCTAAACCAATAACCAGCAATGCTGCCAACACATGAAAACGAAGATGTGCTTCGGTTTTCAATCCATGCACAATACCTTGAATGGCAAATCGGAATGCTAAAAGCCGGGTTTTCATTGTATCCAGTTGAGGTAATTATTGGGAGAAATAACGCTAAACTCAGAATCAGGATACGCATCTTTCCAAGCCGAGGGAATTTTCACTTTCCCTGAATCCTGCCATTTGCATTCATATGCATACAGCTTTCCATTTCGATCTTCCACCCAGTCAATTTCCTGTTGCTGATAAGTGCGCCAGAAATAATTCAACGAATGTAAATTGGTGTACGACTGAAACTTCATCCTTTCCATCATCAGGTAATTTTCCCAAAGTTCACCTACATCATTTCGCAAGGGTAGCGCATTGAAATTATTTATCAGTGCATTTCGAATTCCGTTATCTGTAAAGTAATAACGCGCATGTCGGGTGACTTCTTTACGCAAATTCCTACTAAAGCCTTGTAGTTTTTGAATGACAAACACTTTCTGTAGCAAATCGAGGTAACGATCAACCGTGTTTTTACTTATTCCCAAATTTCGGCTCAACTCATCCAAGGAAACTTCTTTTCCAGGTTGAAACGCAATCAAGCGCAACAAATCACTCACTTTCGAAGCATTACGTATGCCTTCAAATTCAAGAATATCTTTCAGTAAATACGACGAAACCATGTCGCGCAGGTAATCTGATTTTTCACCCAATGAATTCAGATGCAATAGCTCTGGATAGTTGCCATACACGAGTCGTTCGGGCAAGCGAGCTTGTGTTTCCAGCACATTTTCGTAGTTCGAATATTCCATTTGAGCAAAAGGAAACAAATACACATCCTTCTTCCTTCCAGTAAGTGGTTCACCGGTACTATTTCTCAAGTCAAACACCGAAGAACCCGTTGCTATAATATGCAAACCTTCAATCTCATCCACCATCAATTTCAAACACCAACCAATCTCCGGTATGCGATGCGCCTCATCAATTACAAGCAGTTTGTTATTGCCTACTAAACGGGTGTAATTTTCAACCGTTCGGTTTTGAAATGTGGATTGAACTAGCGAGTCATCTCCATTCAAAAAGAGATAGGGCAAACCTAATTCGGGAAGTATGTTCTTTAAAAACCAGGTCTTGCCAGTTCTCCTTGCACCTAAAAGCAGTAATACTTTATTGGGCTTCAATGCCTTACGGAAACTTTCTTCAATAGCCCGATGTATTTTCATACCTCAAAGCTACTCATTTTTAAATTCCTATTGACGATATTTAATCAAATTCAGTCATCATACTGACGATATTTAATCAAATTCAGTCAATAGCCTATTCGTTTGAATCTTTTGAATCGCTGCTTTTCTTATAAATAGGAACCGTAGAACAAGCTTCCCCATACATGATACTTTTCGTAATCGGGCGAAGTTTATTCGTTAGCATGACAAATGCCGCCCGCGGTACAGGAAGGTTACCGCAACCTTTGATAATCACGCGTTGGTTTTCGAGTTCAGAAACATCCAATCCATCAATAATTTCTTTGTATAACTCGCTCTCCAGTGCTTCTAAATCACCAAATACAATGCGTTTAGCAAATGGCTCCAATTGAGCTGCTAGTAACATATACGCCCAAACAGGAATGATGGCATCAGCCGAACAATTAACCGCTACATAAGCATTGGTATACATCGACCAATCGTTCTGTTTCAACCATTCGCGAAAGTCTTTCTCTTTGAGAATTTGTCCCATGAAAAGCTGCTCGGTAATGTCAATCTGGCGACGAGCACCTTTGATATAGTAATCTTCCAGATCAATGTTGATCAGTCCGCTATTAGCTACTTTATTGACGATTACCTCTTCCATTGCACTAAGAATTATAAAAATCCTAATTCCAATTTAGCTTCTTCACTCATCATGCTTTGTTCCCAAGCCGGCTCAAACGTGATTTCCACTTTTGCTGAATTCACTCCTTCAACCGTTTTGATTTTCTCTTCTACATCAGGAGGCAACGTTTCAGCAACTGGACAAGAAGGTGAAGTAAGCGTCATCACGATCTGAACATCCCTATTTTCGTTGATATTCACCTCGTAAATTAAGCCCAGCTCATAAATGTTTACCGGAATTTCCGGGTCATAACAGGTCCGGATCATGTCGATCACATCCTTTTCAAGTTGTTCGAGTGTCTTTTCCATCGACTCAGTTCTTTATGTATTTAGCAGCTTCCATTTTCATGCGACGAATCATGGCTTCTAGTCCATTGGAACGCTGCATTGATAAATTATCACGAATGCCCGTTTTGTCGATAAAACTTAAATCTGCAGTTAGAATATCTTCTGGTTTTTCGTCACCCAAAACACGAATGAGCATACTTAGCAATCCGCGAGGTATTTGCGCTTCACTATCGGCAACAAAATGCACAATCGAATCGTGGAACTCGGATGCGATATACACCTTGTTCTGACAACCATGTACCACATTGTCTTCTACCCGGAATCGTTCATCCAAGGAGGGTAGACTTTTACCATGATCTATCACATAGCTGAATTTCTCTTGCCAGTCGCCAAATAGATCCAGCTCCTCAATAATTTCAGCTTCTTTCGCAATAATGCTCATTGCAACATCTTTTTAGCAACGCCAATTGCATCAACCATTCGGTCGATTTCGGCGTGAGTATTATAAAATGAAAAGGATGCCCGAAGTGTTCCGGGAATTCCAAAAAAGTCCATTACGGGTTGAGCGCAATGGTGACCGGTACGAAGTGCGATTCCTTTTTTATCGAGAATAAAACCAACATCGTAGGGATGCAAATCCTCCATAATAAAGGAAATGACCGCTACTTTTTCTTTTGCTTCCCCAATTATTCGAACACCTTCAATTTCTTTCAATCGATTGGTTCCGTATAGCAATAGATCTTGCTCGTAAGCTTGAACAGCCGCGTGATTGAGCGAATTCCAATATCGAATTCCTTCAGCCATCACAATTCCTCCACTAATATTGGGTGTACCTGCTTCGAAACGCAAAGGCGCATCGTTGTAGGTAGTTTTTTCAAACGTAACCGTACGAATCATATCGCCACCGCCTTTCCAGGGTGGAAGTTGATCGAGTAATTGCTGCTTGCCGTATAAAATCCCGACTCCAGTAGGTCCTAAAATCTTATGTGCCGAAAACACATAAAAGTCGCAATCCAACTCTTGTACATCCACTCTAAAATGAGGTACTGCTTGCGCTCCATCAATCAAAGTCATAGCGCCAAACTCACGGGCCATCGCAAGTATTTCACGAACTGGATTTATAGTTCCCAATGCGTTCGACACTTGAATAATCGACACCATGCGTGTTCTTAGGCCGATCAACTTGCGGGCTTCTTCTAAAATAAGCTCGCCATTCGTATCCATCGGAATTACTTTCAACACAGCACCGGTTTGCTCGCAAACTAATTGCCAAGGGACAATATTAGCATGGTGCTCCATCGCGGTTACCACAATTTCATCACCCGGTTTAAGGTAATTTCTTCCCCAAGTTTGAGCAATGAGATTAATGCCGTCTGTTGTGCCGCTTGTGAAGATAATTTCTTCGATTTTGCGGGCATTCAGAAATGCACGAATTTCTTCACGTGCCTGTTCGTAAGCCGATGTGGCCAACTGGCTCAAATGATGCACGCCACGATGAATATTCGCATTGTAAGTCGAATAATACTTCACCATTGCATCAATTACCTGTTGAGGTTTTTGAGAGGTTGCACCATTATCGAAATACACTAGCGGATTACCATTAACCTCCTGATGCAGGATTGGAAAATCCCGGCGAACAAGTTCAACATCAAAAGGAAGGGTATTCATGATTTAGATTGAATCAGATTCGGTTAGCTAATACTTCGGCAACTGCATTCCGCAATGATTCGTGAGGAATATGTTCAATGACTTCACCTGCGTAAGCATTAAGCAATAACGCTCTAGCTTTTTCAATCGAAATTCCTCGAGCGCGTAAATAAAATAGTTGCTCTGGGTCTAACACACCTGTTGATGAACCATGCGAGCATTTTACATCATCGGCATAGATTTCCAACTGTGGCTTAGTATTTACAGTGCCAGTCTCACTGAGTAAAATATTTTTGTTGCTTTGAAACGCATTGGTCTTTTGTGCATCCTTACGCACATAAACTTTTCCGTTGAAAACGGCAGTAGCCGAATCATCCACAACACCCTTATACAATTCGTTGCTTTCGCAGCGTGGATAGCGATGATCTACCAAAGTGTGATTATCAACGATTTGATTTTTCACCGGATGGTAATAGCCAAATAAATGAGCTTCACATTCGGGAGCGTCGAGCACGATATTTAAGTTGTTTCGCAACATACCCGAACCAAGGCTAATTGTTACCGTTTCGAATTTGCCATGTTGCTTCACATGGGCTTCTGTTGTATGAAAATGACCGGCTGTGTGTTCTTCCGATTGAAGAGTTACCCAATTTAGCTGGGCATTTTTCTCCACCAAAATCTCCGTTACACTGTTGCTTGCAATAGAAGCGTTTCCATTGGTGCTGATTGACGTATGAATGACTTCTGCTTCTGAAGATTCATCCGAAACAAATAAAACGCGAGGTTGAACTAATAAAGCCTCTGGACTACTTACCAATTCAATTAGTTGAACTGGTTTAGGTAGATTACAATTTGCCGGGATGTAGCAATAAATTCCATCTTGAAATAAAGCGGAGTTTAAGGCCAAAAAAGAATCAGAATCAGCTATAGCAAGTGTTCCCAGATTAGAAAGTGCATGAGCATCATTGTTTCGTAACGCTTCAGCCAAGCTGCCCATCACCACACCCGCTGGCAAATCTTCCGTTCGGGATAGTTTTTTCGAATAAATACCATTTAACAAAACAAGCCGGAATGTATCTTCAACCAATAAGGGATGTTTGAGCGTTTCTGACTCGGCAGGAAAATCCGATTCCTGGGGACTGAGTGTTTGATTCAGTTCAGATGTAAATAGTTTTTCAACTTGTAGGTAACGGTATTCCTCGTGTTTTTTACTGGGAAAACCTAAACGGGAAAACGAATCAGCTGCCTTATCCCGAAAGCCATTCAGAATAGTGTTATCGGGCAATAGCGCAGCTTTCCGGATATGAAAACCAGCGAGTAACTTCTCTTTTAATGATTGTCCTTCGAGTGTATCGGCCATGGTTGCGGACAATTATAAAGCAGCTAGTTCTTTCTTAATCCAGTCGTAGCCTTTTTCCTCCAGCTCGAGTGCTAATTCTTTTCCTCCAGTTTTAACAATGCGTCCATCGTACATCACATGCACTACATCGGGAACGATATAATCGAGCAAACGTTGGTAGTGAGTAATAACAATAGCAGAGTTTTCGGGAGATTTCAAACGGTTTACACCATTAGCAACAACACGTAATGCATCAATATCAAGTCCTGAATCGGTTTCATCTAAGATGGCCAATTTAGGATTGAGCATCGCCATTTGAAAGATTTCGTTCTTTTTTTTCTCGCCACCAGAAAAACCCTCATTCACTGAGCGATTAGTCAGATTTGATTCAATTTCAACGTAAGCCTTTTTCTCCTTCATCAACCGAAGAAATTCCTTAGGTTCCATTGGCGGAAGTCCACGGTATTCGCGTTGTTCAGCGATAGCAGTCTTCAAAAAGTTGGTAATACTCACACCCGGAATCTCAACTGGATATTGAAAAGCAAGAAAAATTCCTTCGCGGGCACGATCTTCAGGTGCTAATGCAAGCAGGTCTTTTCCTTCAAATATAACTTCCCCACTTGTTACTTGATAATCTTCTCTTCCAGCTAAAACCGAAGCTAGAGTTGATTTTCCAGAACCGTTCGGCCCCATAATCGCATGAACTTCACCCGGTTTAACCTCTAAGGAAAAACCCTTCAAAATCTCTTTTTCTTCTACACGTGCGTGCAGGTTACAAATACTCAGCATTTACCATGTTTTTGGAACGACCTTGTTTAAAACCGTTCTAAATAAGGCCGCAAAGGTAACACAATCGCAACGATTAGGTTCATTTCAATTTCGAAAAAAGCAAGGTTTTCATTCCGAATTACTCACAATCATCCTCATGCTATCCTTTCAAATGAAGCATTTACCATGATAAAATCTCTTAAGTTTAATTATTTGGTAAGAATAATGTCGGCCGTTTTTATCTGGTTACTTCTATTCAATGCGCGGTCTACAATAGTGACTTCATACTTAATAGTATCGTAAGCAGAAAAAGGATTATTAGTAAATAATGTCATGCTCAAATCTCCTTCAAGCGTTTTGTTTTGCCCATCGGGAGTGAGATATGGAATGCGACTGTGATTACTCAAGGTGTCTCCGCCAGGTACTATAGGTGGTGTTACAATCCGAATCCATTGGCCGTTTTGTTTCTCAAAATAATTAATGTAGAAGTTGTAATAGTAGGGTGATGTTCGGTCGAATGGTGGAAAAGTATCTGATGGACTTAAGCCCATATCTCCATCTCCATCAGTAAAATACAAGTGTAATACGCCTACAGAATCTTTGCCAGCATAATTCTTTATTTGCTCAAATTTTGTTAGGGATATTACCGGCTCATCGAGAAACTGTTTATCCTTTTTGCAGGAAATCAACGAAGTGATGAGTAAGATAATCCACAACAGGTGTAATTTTGGACGGCAAAACATGTCACGAAGATAACGGCATTTTAATTATTGTGTTTCCTCCCGAACGTAACCCTCTTCGAAATTCGATATTCAAGATATCAAGTCAGGAAGAATTCCGCGACCTATGCTTGGCTGTTTTTAGGTATCAGTCGATTTGGAATCCTGTATATCATGCTTGGATTAAAGCATTGAATATAAACTCGGACGAAATTATACATCCGAACGACATTCCATTTTTGCCTATTCAATTTTTCAAAGACCAACGGGTTTTCAATACTCAAGCCTCGTCTTTACTTGAATTCAGCAGTTCGGGGACAACCGGCATGACAACTTCGATTCATTATGTAGCCGATCCATTATTATATGAGGAGAGTTTCTCGCAAGGTTTTATTCGTGAATATGGTTCACCGGCAGATTCGGTGATTTTGGGATTACTTCCAGCATACCTCGAGCGCCCGGGTTCTTCTTTAGTATATATGACTGAAGGATTGATTCGTCAGTCGGAACAGCCCGAAAGTGGATTCTACTTGAATAATTTAACCGATTTGATTCAGCTTCTTAAGAAGTTGGCAAGTGAAAATCGGCGTGTTTGGCTTATCGGGGTGAGTTTTGCCCTGCTCGATTTGGCTTTACTCGAACCTCCTGTTTGGCCTGGATTAACGGTGGTAGAAACGGGAGGAATGAAAGGTCGACGCAAGGAAATGATTCGGGAAGAATTACACGCAACTATACGAGAAACTTGGCCCGTTGCTCATTTGCACAGCGAATATGGCATGACGGAATTATTCAGTCAGGCATGGATGAATGATTCGGGAAGGTTTCATTGTCCGCCTTGGATGGATATTCGTATTCGGGATGCGAACGATCCGTTTACATACTTAGATGAAGGAAAGAGTGGAGGAATTAATGTGATTGATTTAGCCAATCTGGATTCGTGTTCATTCATTGCGACCCAAGATTTGGGAGAGAAGGGGAAAGATGGTACTTTTGATGTGATTGGGCGGTTTGACACGAGCGATTTACGCGGTTGTAATCTCTTGGTGAGCTAAAAATTTACCACAGTGTTAATAAAAATAAAAGAAATCGAAATCGCTGAATCGGTTAATTACAGGCATTTGCGGAGGAAATAGACGTATTGAATTAAACCGTGTGAATTTTACTGTTGATAAAATTTGCGCATAACGATTCTATTCCTATCTTTGCAGCCCGTTTGGAAAATCGTATTCTTAAATCCTAAGAAACAAGTGGATACACTGAGTTATAAAACAGTTTCGGCCAACAAGGCTACAGTAACCAAGGAATGGGTACTGGTAGACGCCGAGAACATGGTCCTTGGGCGTTTGAGCTCACAGGTCGCAATGCTGATCCGTGGCAAGAAAAAGCCCAATTATACACCGCACGTTGATTGTGGTGATAATGTAATCATTATCAATGCTGAGAAGATTGTTCTCTCCGGTAATAAGACCGACGAGAAGATCTACACCCGCTATACCGGTTATCCGGGCGGACAGCGTTTTCAGACTCCACGTGAGTTGTTGAATAAAAAGCCGGAGGCTATCATCGAAAAAGCGGTGAAAGGTATGCTTCCAAAAAGCCGTTTAGGCCGTGCTTTATTCGGGAACTTATTTGTGTATACTGGAAGCGAGCATCCACATGCAGCACAGCAACCAAAAACAATTAACATTAACGATCTTCGATAATGGAAACTATCAACACAAGCGGAAGAAGAAAAACTGCTGTTGCACGTGTATATCTTAAACCAGGTACTGGAAAGATTACGATCAACAAACGCGATATCTCTGATTACTTTACTGTTCCAACTCTTCGTGGAAAGGTTCTTCAACCATTCCTCGTTACTGAGCATGAAGGCAAGTTCGATGTAACTGCTAACATTCAAGGTGGTGGAATTACTGGTCAAGCCGGAGCCTTGAGTCTTGCTATTGCTAAAGCTTTAGTTGAGCTTGATGCTGCTAATAAACCAGCACTTCGTACAAATGGTCTTGTTACACGTGATCCACGTATGGTGGAACGTAAGAAACCAGGTCAGAAGAAAGCTCGTAAACGCTTCCAGTTCAGTAAACGTTAATCATCCGATCCTTCTATTACCATGGCAAGAATATCAACTGATCAACTTTTAGAGGCCGGAGTTCATTTCGGTCACTTGAAAAGTAAGTGGAATCCAAACATGGCTCCTTATATCTTCATGGAGCGTAACGGGATTCACGTTATTGACCTAAACAAAACTGTTGTTAAGCTTGAAGAAGCTGCTGCAGCTTTGAAACAAGTCGCTAAATCCGGTAAAAAAATCCTTTTCGTAGCTACTAAGAAACAAGCGAAAGAGATTGTAGCTGAGTCGGTAAAAAAGGTGAACATGCCTTATGTTACTGAACGTTGGCCAGGTGGAATGCTAACTAACTTTGCAACTATCCGCAAAGCTGTTAAGAAAATGGCTACCATCGATAAAATGGCTGCTGACGGAACATACGAGACTATTTCTAAGAAAGAGAAATTAACGATCTCTCGTGAGCGTGAAAAATTGGAAACTCAATTCGGTTCTATTACCGATATGAGTCGCCTTCCAGCTGCCTTGTTCATTGTAGATATCTCTAAAGAGCATATCGCAGTAGCAGAAGCTCGTCGCCTTAATATCCCAACATTTGCTATCGTTGATACCAACTCAAATCCAAATTTGGTTGACTATCCAATCCCTGCAAACGATGACGCTGCAAAATCTATCTCTCTTATCATGGATGTAGTTATTGCTGCTGTTCAAGAAGGATTGAGCGAACGCAAACAAGAGAAAGAAAAAGGTGATGACGAACAACATGTTAAAGCAGAAACTGCTGCAGCTGCTGACGCAAATCCAAAAGACTAATAATAATCTCGAAACACGCATATCATGTCAAGTGTAGCAATTACTGCTAGTGATGTAAATAAACTCCGCCAAATGACTGGAGCGGGAATGATGGACTGCAAAAAAGCTCTTACTGAAGCCAATGGTGATTTCGAAGCAGCAGTTGATTTTCTTCGCAAAAAAGGTCAAAAGGTAGCTGGAAACCGTGCCGATCGCGATGCCAACGAAGGTGTTGTTATAGCTCGTGTTACAGCTGATAATTCTCGAGGTGTTCTTGTTGTTCTAAATTGCGAAACAGATTTCGTAGCTAAGAATCAAGACTTCATCGATTTCACAACAAAGATCTCTGATATCGCTCTTAATACGAAACCAGCTGATGTGAACGCTTTACTAGCAGCTTCATTCGATGGTCTTCCAATCAGCGAGCGTATCAACGAACAAGTTGGTAAAATCGGAGAGAAAATGGAACTTCATTACTCTCAATTAGAAGCTCCTTTTGTAGTTGCATATAATCACCCAGGTTTCCGCCTAGCTACAATCGTTGCTTTTAACAAAGCTGGTGTAGCTGGAATAGATGCTGTTGCGAAAGATGTCTCTATGCAAACTGCAGCAATGGGTCCTGTTGCTGTTGACAAAGACGATGTAGATACGCATACATTAGAGCGTGAGTTAGATATCGCTCGTGAGCAAATCCGTGCAGAGGGTAAACCGGAAGAAATGGTTGAGAAAATCGCTGCTGGTAAACTCAATAAGTTTTACAAAGACAACACACTCCTTAATCAGGAATTTGTGAAGGATAACAAATTGTCTGTTCGTCAATATGTTCAGACAATTGATAAAGACCTAACCGTTACCGCTTTCAAACGTCACGCTTTAGGTAATTAATCTAATTGAAAAGAGAGAAGTTAATTCTCTCTTTTTTTTTGCTCTTTCATCCCGTTCTTCGTAGCGGGATTTTTTTTGAACTTCAGAACCACACAACTATGAAATATAAACGTATCCTCCTGAAACTTAGCGGTGAATCCCTGATGGGTAACAAGAATTTCGGAATCGACTCTGATCGTCTATCGCAATACGCACAAGAAATAAAAGAAATTCAAGCAACTGGTGTTGAAGTAGCTGTTGTAATTGGCGGAGGAAATATTTTCCGTGGAATTCAAGCAGCTGAAGGTGGAATGGATCGCGTTCAAGGCGATTACATGGGAATGTTAGCTACTGTCATCAATAGCATGGCATTGCAATCAGCTTTAGAATTAATAGGAGTTCAAACACGTTTGCAAAGTGCTATCAAAATGGAACAAATCTGCGAACCGTTTATTCGTCGCAGAGCTGTTCGTCACCTTGAAAAAGGTCGCGTTGTAATTTTTGGAGCAGGAACAGGAAACCCCTATTTCACCACCGATACAGCTGCTACTTTACGTGCTATCGAAATTGAAGCTGACGTTATTCTCAAAGGAACACGTGTGGACGGTATTTATACTGCCGATCCAGAGAAAGATCCGAATGCTGTTAAATATGATACAATCACTTTTACTGAAGTCTATGAAAAAGGACTTAATGTGATGGATATGACCGCATTTACTTTGTGTAACGATAACAAATTGCCTATTATCGTGTTTGATATGGATTCGAGCGGAAACCTTAAGCGCTTAATCGCAGGTGAACGCGTTGGTACATTGGTTGAATTCTGACGAGTATTGAAAATACAGCTGAAATCTTGTTTCTTTGCACACCCTTTTTGAATTGTCATGAACGAACTCGTTAAACCCCAACTTGATTCAGCTACTCAGCTGATGGATAAAGCAATTGCTCACTTAGAAGCAGAACTAGCAAAAATTCGCGCTGGAAAGGCTAGCCCTGCTATGCTTGATGGTATTTATGTGGACTATTATGGTTCCAATACACCATTGAGTCAGGTTGCCAACATCAATACTCCTGATGCTCGAACATTAGCTGTTCAGCCTTGGGAAAAACAAATGCTAGGACCAATTGAGAAAGCTATTTTTGGTTCTAACATCGGATTAACTCCACAGAACGACGGGGTAATGATTCGCTTGAACATTCCTCCTGTTACAGAAGAACGTCGTTTAAACTTAGTTAAGCAGTCTAAAGGCGAAGCGGAAAACGCAAAAGTGAGTATCCGCAATGTTCGGCGGGATGCGAATGAAGCTATTCGTAAACTAGTTAAAGACGGATTGGCCGAAGATGTGGCAAAAGATGCAGAAGTTAAAATTCAACAGCTTACCGATTCGTATATCGCGAAAACAGAAAAGCATCTTGAAGCAAAAGAGAAAGAAATCATGACTGTTTAGTCAGATTCGATCACATAAAAAAGCCCGAAGGATCTCAATCTTTCGGGCTTTCTTGTTTTATATTTTGTTATTCCACGGTTACTGATTTGGCCAAATTTCTTGGTTGATCTACGTTACATCCGCGCATAATGGCAATGTGATACGCCAGTAATTGCAATGGAATCACACTCATAAGTGGTGTTAATTCTTCTTCTACATCTGGAATTTCGATGGTATGATCAGCTAATGCAGATACATCTTTATCACCTTGTGTAACGATAGCAATGATTTTTCCGCCACGTGCTTTTACTTCCTGCACATTGCTTAAAATCTTCTCATATGAACCACGACTTGGTGCTATTACCACCACTGGCATGTTTTCGTCGATAAGTGCAATCGGACCATGTTTCATTTCAGCAGCAGGATAACCTTCTGCATGGATGTAAGAGATCTCTTTCAGCTTCAATGCACCTTCCAGCGCAATTGGGAAATTGTAACTACGACCAAGGTATAGGAAGTTATTCGCATCCTTGTAAATAGAACTGATGTAACGGATTTGATCATCCAGTTTCAACATTTCCTCAATCTTAGCAGGGATTTGATCCAAGCTATTCAACATCATGTGGTATTTAGCTTGAGTGATTGTTCCTTTCTTATTAGCAATAACTAATGCCATTAGCGTTAACACGGTAACTTGAGCAGTGAAAGCTTTAGTTGAAGCAACTCCAATCTCAGGACCAGCATGTGTATATGAACCAGCATGAGTTGCACGTGCGATTGAAGATCCAACTACGTTGCAAATTCCGAAGATAGTTGCACCTTTCGATTTAGCTAACTCAATTGCAGCAAGTGTATCGGCTGTTTCGCCCGACTGACTGATGGCAATTACCACGTCGTTCTCAGTGATGATTGGATTTCGGTAGCGGAATTCAGAAGCATATTCTACTTCTACAGGAATCCTAGCCCAATCCTCAAATAAATATTCTCCCACTAAACCAGCATGCCAAGATGTACCACAAGCAACAATGATGATGCGGTGAGCATTCATAATCTTGCTTTGATAATCGATGATACCGCCCAATGTTACTTCACCAAGTTCGATATTTAAGCGACCACGCATATTATCACGAATGGAACGTGGTTGCTCATAAATTTCCTTCAACATGAAATGCTCAAATCCACCTTTTTCGATGGTTTCCAGTTGCATTTCTAGAGCATGAACATAAGGTGTTTTATCTTGATTACGGATGGTTTTGATTTTCATCTCCTTACCCGTTTCCAAAATCACAATCTCTTCATCATCTAAATACACCACGTTACGCGTGTATTCAATAATTGGTGTTGCATCAGAAGCAATGAAATATTCATGGTTTGGACCAATGCCTACAACTAGCGGACTACCTTTCTTAGCCCCAATCATTAAATCAGGATTCTCTTTCGATAGAATAACGATAGCATAAGCACCTACCACTTGTGTAAGAGCAATCTGTACAGCAGTGACTAGGTCAGTTTTTTCGTTTTCTAAGACATTTTCTATGAGGTAAATCAAAACTTCTGTATCGGTATCACTCTTGAAAACATGACCGCGATTCTCGAGTTCTTTCTTCAGAGAAGCATAATTCTCGATAATACCGTTGTGAATGATGACCAGTTTTCCTGATTCAGAAAAGTGAGGATGTGCATTTTTATCATCTGGAACACCATGAGTTGCCCAACGTGTATGCCCAACTCCAACGTGCCCAGAAACATCTTTATTAACTACAAAATTTTCTAAATCAGAGACTTTCCCTTTGCACTTGAAAAGTCGGATATCTTGTCCAGGCGTAAG
>JBIKOC010000182.1:0-4588 GCA_044358335.1 Flavobacteriales bacterium
ACTCCACCAATAAATCCACCAATTAAAATTCCACCTACAAAAAATAAATTCCATGCTTCTTCTTTCCAATTGTATTGAAGAAATGGGATTCTAGCTGGTAATACAGCAGCACACGTATGCCTGAGCGAGGAAGAAATTCCCAGCATTTTATTCCCAATAAGAAGTAGTATTGGAATAGTAAGTCCAATTAATGGCCCACTCACGTACCAAGGCCATGGTTGCATCAACATATCTTTCATTTGTTTTTTAGTCGGAATGTTAGCAAGGGTTTAAAAACATGATTAACTAAATCGGCCGAAACGCATCCAAGAATAAATTTGCTTAATCCAGTGCGCTGCATACTACCTATTGCAATCATATCGATATTATTTTTTGCAGCATATTGTATAATGCCATCTTCAATATTATGGTCGCTATATACTGCGTATTCAACATTTTCAAGCTCATGTTTCTGTGTAAATGCTTTCATATGCACAATAGCTTCGTGATCGGGAAGGAAATTGCCAGTTGTATTAACACGTAATAAATGAAGTTTGGAATTAAATACTTTTTGCAATTCCAGAACAGTCTCACAATGTGGAATATCATCTTGCAAGAATGATCCAGCTAAAACGATACTTTTCATTTCCAAATTATCACGCTCACACTTCAGAGTTAAAACAGGCATTGGAACATGCATGGCCACATATTCGGCATGAGAACCACTTATAAGCTCTTTCATACCACTAGCGCCATGTGTGCCCATAATAATCATATCAATCGAAAACTGCTCTGCATAGCGAACGGTTTCTTCATTTACATGTCCAAAACAAATGCAAGTTGTTGCATTTAATTCAGCGGGAATCCAATTTGCTATTTGTGTTTCAGCTTCGATTTTTTTCTGGCGAGGAACATGAGTATCCATTTCACCATCATCGAATAAATCACCTTCTTTGGTCAGCAAAATATGGGAAGGAATTGGTATTACATGAATTACATGAATAGATGCAGATGTAGCTTTTGCGATTTTCAATGCAAGTCCACGCGCATATTCTGATAATTCGGAGAAATCGGTTGGAATTAAAATTCGTTTCATGAAGCATTATTCTTTTTTCCTTTTGCTAAAGCTCCGGGCAACATAGATCCTATTAAAGCCATGTATAATGTACTGTTGATCGGAGAACCTGTAATACTGCATCCATTCTCACAACCATAGAATTTCCAATACAAAAAACCTAAGAAACCTCCCACTACAGTACTTGCAATAGTTGCTTTCCAATTAGCAGGTTTCAAATAATTTATCCAGAGCTGTTTCATCGATTATTAAATTGAAGAAGCATAAAATAATTAATTCCAAATTGGTATTATGAAAATTGCAAATGGAATTGAAGTTGACTTATTCCGCCACCGTTATAAACTTCTTTAATACCAGCTTGCAGCATAATGGATGCGGCCATACCACTTCGAGCACCACTCCGACAATACACTAGAAATGGTGATTTCATCTCTCGAATTTCTTCAATCCGTTCATTAATCTGATCAACAGGAATATTGATTGCTCCTGGAATTGAACCACTTGTAAATTCTTGTGGAGATCGAACATCAATTATTGTTGTACTTTTTGAATTAAGTAATTCTGGAATTGTTTTCATAAGAGTGAAAAAAAGCAGCAATCTAAAAGAAGACCGCTGCTGGGTTGGGATATGTGAAAATTATAATAATGTAGTAGGACAAACGTATTCGCTTATTTCAACTTTTCCTGATTCTTTAATGGCTTTAAATCCACCTTTAACATCAATTAAATTGTCGTATCCACGTGCTTTTAAAATGGATGTGAAAATCATTGAACGATATCCAGCAGCACAATGAACGAAATACTTTTTCGATTTATTTATTTTCATCATGCTTTCATTGATATTATCCAATGGTGCGTTTTCGGCTTGAAGCATGTGCTCGCTTAAATACTCACTTTCCTTACGCACATCTAAAACTTCATAATTACCACTAGCCAATTCTTGGGTCATTTCTTCAACAGAAACTGACTTAATGCTATCACATTCTCGACCGTCATTTATCCAGTTTTGAATTCCACCGTCGATAAAACCAATAGTAAAGTCATAACCAACGCGCGCTAGACGAGTAACTACCTCCTCTTCCCGACCTGGTTCAGCTACCAACAAAATAGTTTGCTTAATGTCTGGAATAAGTGCGCCAACCCATGGAGCAAATCCACCATCGATTCCTATGTTGATTGAATTGGGAATGAAAGCTTTTGCAAATGTTTGTGCATCTCTTGTATCCAAAATGATCGCATTAGTTTCATTGGCTGCTGCTTCAAAAGCTGCTGGAGAAAGTGCACGAGTTCCGCGTTCTAAAACTTTATCGATACTATCGTAACCATTTTTATTCATCGCCACATTCAGTGGAAAGTATGCTGGAGGGGGCATTAATCCAGTAGTTACTTCTTTTACAAATTCTGCTTTCGTCATATCAGCACGAAGCGCATAATTATTCTTCTTTTGATTACCCAATAAATCAGTGGTTTCTTTACTCATGTTTTTACCACATGCACTACCAGCTCCATGAGCAGGATAAACAACAATCTCATCATTTAAAGGCATGATTTTATTGCGCAATGAATCAAAAAGCGTTTCTGCTAATTGCTCTTGAGTCATGTGGGCTGCTTTCTGAGCTAAATCGGGACGACCAACATCACCAATAAATAAAGTATCACCACTAAACAATGCTACATCATTACCATGCTCATCAATTAATAAATAGCATGAACTTTCCATTGTATGACCGGGTGTGTGAAGCACTTTCATTTTCACATTACCAAAAGATAAAATCTCTCCGTCAGCTGCAATATGTGCATCGAAACCGGGCATTGCAGTTGGACCATAAACAATTTTAGCACCTGATTTCGAAGCCAAATCTAAATGTCCAGAAACAAAATCTGCATGAAAATGCGTTTCTAATACGTACTTTATTTTGACACCTGATTTTTCTGCACGTTCTAAATAAGGTTCTACTTCGCGAAGTGGATCAATAACCACCGCTTCACCATTACTTTCAATGAAATATGCGCCTTGTGCAAGGCAACCGGTATAAATCTGTTCTATTTTCATGTGATTGGGTTTGTATTATTTGTTGATGCAAAATTGTGGCGATTGAAAATTATGAAGCGTGACTTGCATCACTTACCTTCATTTTTTATTTAATTTTCGGAAAAAACAATTCACTAATAAGTATGTAAGCGCCCATTACCAATACAAACCAACCAAATCCCTTCTTTAATTTTTCCCCATCTAATTTTTCACTTAGCTTATTTCCAATAAATATTCCCACAATTGCTAGTAAGCTAATGGATATAATTAAAGTCCAATCAATTTTTGTATGACCTAAATCACCGGTGAATCCAATTAGTGACTTGGCTGCAATAATTATTAAAGATGTGCCAATTGCTTGCTTCATAGGCAGTTTGCTCAATAAAACCAGTGCAGGGATAATTAAAAATCCGCCACCAGCACCAACAAATCCAGTTAGTATTCCTACAATAGTTCCTTCAATAAAAATTAATGGATAATTAAAAACTTGTTCATCTTCAATACCATCTTTTTTCTTTTTCGAACGAATCATTGAAATGGAAGCAGCCAACATGAGTATGGCGAAAACTACCATGAGTAAAACCGGTTTCGTAAGTTCAAATGCGCCAAAATCAGCAATATGTTCGGGCAGAATGGGTATAATGTACTTACGAGTTGCAAAAACTGCAATGATTGAAGGTGCGCCAAATATGATGGCAGTTTTCATGTTCACCAACCCTTGTCGGTACTTAGGTAATACTCCTGCTAATGATGTAATCCCAACAATGAATAATGAATAAGCCGAAGCTAAAACTGGTGCAACACCAAAAAGGTAATACAATACAGGTACAGTTAGAATAGAACCACCACCACCAATCAATCCTAAAGCGATACCAATAAACAACGATGCGATGTAACCTAGAATTTCCATTGTCAGAATTTGTGCAAAAGTGTACTTTCGGTTTGCAATCTAACGTGACCTGAATCACACTTCTTGATATACTTTTGAAATTTTAAAAGAAACTGAATGAAAAAGGGCCCTATACCTATAAATCATGAGCAAGCTGTTTTTGACTGGATGAATGCCCTTCAACATCCTCTTAAACCAGAAATCGAATTACTTAGAATAATAATCAAAGAATCATCACCCGATATCCAAGAACGCATCAAATGGAATGCTCCTAGTTACTATGTAGGTAAGCATGATATCCTCACGTTTAATCATCGAATGACTGATAAGGTTCATTTGATTTTTCACAGTAGCGTGATTGAGCAAATTAGTCATCCAATATTAGAAGGTGAATTCAAACAACGCAGAATGAGTTATTTTACTTCTTTGGATGAAATTGAGAATAAGCGAGAAATCATCCAATCCATCATTCAACAAAATCTGGCATTGTTAAAATAAGAAAGGCAAAATAATTAACCTACAATTTGCCTATAATAACAGCAAGATTCGGGTCGATTATAATTCTCGAAATATGCATTTTTGTGCTATGACAAAAAAGAGTGGAATCCAATTA
>JBIKOC010000184.1:0-4561 GCA_044358335.1 Flavobacteriales bacterium
AATGGCAGGCAGAACTTCAACTCTTCTAGTCAATTCGCCTTTTACAGGATCAACCCACAAATAGTTTAATGGGAAACGTTTCTTAAATCGGGTATTTCCAATTTGCCATTCTGTTTCTAGCTGAATGGGTGCTTCTGATTCGGGATTACCTATTTGACCTAATTCATTTACGGTAAATAATCCTTCAGCATGAGGAGCATTAAGCCAATACGGGTTTGATGTGGCTAACTGAGGAGGAAGTTTTAGCGTATCGTTTCGAGTATACAATTCATTATTAACCAAGACTTTATTGCATTCGATTATGGACGAATTGGGTAATATGGCACGTGTTGAAAGCAGTTTAATTTCTTGATTAGAGCGATTTATACACGAAAAACTAACCGGTACAGCATCACCTGGATTGACAGCAAATTTATTCGCCTTGAATTCACCGTAAAATCCGGCACATTGAAGAATAATGTTTTCTAGAAGATGAATGTGATGATCGGAATATTCCAGTGGTGATTGTTTTTGAAATGCCTGATAAAGTCGCGTTAGTGCTGGAATACTAGAAGCAGGATTTTGCAGATTGAATTGTTGAATAATGATGTTTATCGAATCTGAAATGGCTTTGTTTTTCCAACCAGGCTTCAAGTTTTCGAATGGTTCCTTTTGGGCTTTTTCACCAGCCAGATGATCGAAATATTCTAGAATCTCGCCCCGTTGAAGCGCTACACCAAATCCCTGACTTTTATGCTGACTGCGACTTTTAGCAGATATTTCACCAATCGATTCTCCCAATAAAGGCAAATAAGAACCGATATCAAGTTTGAGGGCTGATGATACATCTGCTTTGGGATCGCGCCATTTGCGGAAATTATTCCAGTAGAGAGATTTAGTTTTCCAAGTTCCGTATAGCTTAACGGATTCAGGAAATCGTTTCTCATCAGCAGCAGCTTCAAAAGCTTCACCAGCCAAGATTGCCGAAGCGGTATGATGACCATGTCCACCTTCACCTGTAGTAGGGAAACGAGCAATAATCACATCCGGCTTGAATTTCCGAATGACCAAAACCACATCACTCAAAATCTTCTCTTTATCCCAAATGCGAAAAGTTTCTTCCGGATTTTTCGAAAATCCAAAGTCAAAAGCACGAGTAAAAAACTGCTCTGCACCATCCGTATTTCGAGCAGCAATAAGCTCTTGTGTACGTATCATGCCTAATTCTTCGGATTGTTCGTTGCCAATCAAATTTTGTCCGCCATCACCACGTGTTAATGAAAGATAGGCCGTACGGTATTGACGGTCATTTGACAACCAAGAAAGCAGGCGTGTATTTTCATCATCCGGATGAGCTGCGATATACAAAACTCTTCCTTGAGAATTCAGGTGATGTAATTGAGAAACAATTTCACCCGGAGCCGATTGTGATTGAAGTGTTCCGAATAAATAACAAAATAAAATAAGCAGTACTAATTGCTTCATGAAAGGGGTTGGGATTTATTGAAATTTAGGATTTAAACAGCTGATACAAAAAATCGTTCAGAACAGCGATGGAACCTTCTATGTCCCAGCCTTCACGATTTCGAGGTTCAACTGGATTTGAAATCGACCTCAATTGTACAACAGGAATTTGTTCCTGAAGTCCAATATACATCACAGCTGCACCTTCCATGCTTTCTATTTGAGCTTCAGGATTTAAACGTCTTAACTTTAGGATCGATTGCTCTTCCCCATGAACTGTTTGAACAGTAATTCCTTTGACATGAGGAAGTATATTAATTCTCTCTATTAACTTGGAAAAAAAAGCAGGAAACGGAATAGATTCAAGTTTATCAAAACGTTTGTCTTGCAATCCTATATCCGAAGCAGAGATATAATAATCACCGTGTTCGGCTCCAAAACCATAAAAATGATCACTAACTACATTAGTTAACGTTGTTCGTTTTAAATCCGGATCAATAGAACCTGCAATTCCAACATTCAACAATAAATCTGGATGAAAATGTTGCAGAACTCTACTTAGTTGATAGGTAGTAGCCACCATCCCAGCACCTGTAATGAGCACTTTTAGCTCAAAATCACCATGAATATTCACTTTGTCCTCAAGAAAATTCAATTTCTTGCAAAATGGAGCAATCTCGGGTTGTGTGGCTGCAATTAGCAGTATCTTCATGCTTCAAATATACACGGACAGACTTGTTTGTCTTCTAATTTTAAAGGAAATTCTCCACAGTAGCGCATTCAGGAATGTTAATCGAAACAGATTGTTATTTTTGTCCCACAAACCTTCTCGATGTTAGAAACTTCTTTGTCCCGTATTCAATGGACTTTTAGAGTATTATTAATGGCCATGCTCGGAACGTGGTTATTATCCAATAAAGTATGGATGACGGAGCGGAATTTTCCGGTAATTCCAATATTTGATGGAATTCCATCACTTCCATCCCCAATTGATTATATATTCTATAGTATTCTGATTGTATTAGCCATTTATCAGATTATATATTTAGAAAACAGGAATACTAAAATTGCTTTGGTTGTATTACTTGGATTTTTGATGATTGGTGATCAAAATCGCTGGCAACCTTATAATGTTCAATATTTCTTGATGATTTCGGCTTTGTTTTTTTATCCAAAGTTTACAGATGGAATTTTAAATGTTTTTCGGATGATGGTAATTGTATTCTTCATATTTAGTGGAATACAAGAGATTAATACCATTTTTATTGAATCGATTTTCCCTTGGATGATAGGTCCTATAGCTTCCTTATTTCCTGCTACTGTAGAACCTAACATTCTAGGTGGAGGATATATTTTTCCATTCCTAAGTATCGCAGCTGGTATTGGTTTGCTATTTCAACAAACTCGAAATTACTCTGTGTATTTAGGTGTTTTAATTCACCTTTTTTACTTTTACGCATTAAGTCCAATGGGGAATGATTGGAATCACGCCATTTTACCCTATAATTTGAGCATGGCATTTTTCACCTACATTTTATTTTTCAATGCTGAATTTAAGTTGATAGATATTTTCTGGTCAAAAACATTTCGATATCAGCAAGTTGTGTTCATAATTTTTACGGCACTTCCTTTACTTAGTTTATTTGGTATATATGATCGTATGCAAAGTTTTAATACCTATTCAGGTAAATCTCTCTATGCTAAAATCTATGTAACCGAGTCATTAGTAGAATTACTTCCCGATGGTGTTAAACGGTATGTGTATCGTCCTCAACAAGGAGAACCGTATATCGAAACTACCTATTGGTCGGCCGATGCGCTCAAAGTTTCACCTTATAGCGAAGAACGAGTTTACAAGAAATTACATGAATATGTATGCTCGTTTTCGGAAGGTGATTGTTCCGCTCGTTTGGAAATATATTCCTACGGTGGTGGACATTAATTAGGATTTTCAACAGTTTAATTTCTGCTTCTATGGTTATGAGGATTCTTTCCCTTTCATTCCTGTTTATCTTCTCGCAAACTGGGGTGAAATCGCAGGAGAATCTAGCCAAGCGAATAGACCTATACGAGAATCAACTCAAGTCACTTCAAGCCGACCAAGAGAAAGTTCTTCAAGAGTTAGAAAATTTGAAACTCGAGAATCTTCGATCGGATCTTCAAAAAAATGGTTTACCAGCATTACTGGAAGGTGAAGAAGTTGTCATGCATTCAGCCATGGCTTTGGTTTACAATGAGGAATACGAGCAAGCAAGTTGGGTCGCACACATCATTCTTCCAGATGTGGTTAGTGGTATGGCGGGAAGAAGTAATGACTTTCGTCCAGATCCGCTCATCAAAACCGGTTCAGCAGTTGAGCGTGATTATTTAATCAAAGATACACTTGCAAATGAAACATATAAGTATGATGGTTTTGGTTTCGATCGAGGACATTTAGCGCCATCAGCCGATTTCCGTTGGTCGAAAAAAGCCTTGTCGGAAAGTTTCTATTACTCGAATATGTCACCACAATTGGCTGATTTCAACCGGGATAGTTGGGCCAAGCTTGAAGATTTATTGCGTGCCTATGTTCAAGAGAAGAAAGTTCCATTGTATGTGCTTACGGCTCCTTTTTTACGTCCAAACTTACCACGAATTGAACGAGGAGTAAATCATGTTGCCATTCCGGTGTACTATTATAAGATTGCTTTAGATCCTGTTAATAGACAAGCTATTGCGTTTTTAATGCCCAACAAGAAATGTGAATATCCAACAGAGCATTATGCAGTTAGTATTGATAGTTTGGAGCAATTAACTGGTAGAGATTTCTATTCTTCCCTACCCGATTCTTTGGAAAATGAGTTAGAAAAAATGGATTCGGCCAAGCCTTGGATGAAATTGAAAGAAAAGAATGATGAAAAGCCATTAGATCCAACTCAATTACCCAAAAAGCACTTTAATACTGTTCAAGCTAAGCTGTATCAGAATCAGAACGAATCCATTACAGTTTGCGGAACAGTTGTAAGTACTAAATTATCCTCTAAAGGAAATGTGTTTTTGAATTTAGATAAGGGATTTCCTAATCAGATTTTTACGGTAACAATTTTCAAGGATCAGTTGGTCAACTTTACGTTTGCAC
>JBIKOC010000185.1:0-4560 GCA_044358335.1 Flavobacteriales bacterium
TCGTCGAAAATAATAGCACACAGATTATAAACTATAAAACGAATTGCACCAAAACCAATCAAAATGAAGAGAATAGCTACAGTGATTAGTATGCTGGCCTTCTCCCTGATGGGCTCTGCTCAGCAGGAGCTTCAGATCAGTCAATACATGTTTAATGGACTGTTTCTGAATCCAGCTTATGCCGGTACACACCCATACTGGAGCGCCACAGTGCTCCATAGAAGCCAATGGGTTAATTTTCCCGGAGCGCCTAAAACCAATTTATTGGCAGTGGACGGTCCAATTAAGGATAAGAATATGGGACTTGGATTTATGGTGACCAACGATAATATCGGGTTGACAAAAATCAATGATATCTCAGCTGCTTATTCTTATCGAATTAAACTAGGGAAAAAAGACGGTCAGTTGTCTTTCGGACTTCGTGCTGGAATTCGTAATCAGACTTTTAACGTAGCTGATTTACAGAATATTCCTGATCCGAATGATCCACTCTACATAAATGGTAACCAAAGTGTTTGGACTCCAAAGTTCGATTTTGGTGTATACTATTATAAAGAACGTGGTTATTTAGGATTATCAATTCCAAATGTTTTGGCTGTTGATTCTCGTAAGAAAGACAATACAGACGCAGGTTTACGTCGCCATTATTACTTAAATGGAGGTTATGTTTGGAAGTTATCCAATTCGGTTGATTTCAAACCTTCATTCTTAGTTAAGTATGAGCCAACTGCACCGGTATCTGTTGATTTGAATGCTCACTTCCTTTTCAACCAAAGACTCTGGGTTGGTGTATCTTACCGTCATAATGCAGCTTTTGTTGGAATGGTCGAATTCGCCATTACACCTAATTTACGTGCAGGGTATGCTTATGACTACACGACTACTGCCATTCGTACCTTTCAAGGCGGATCGCATGAAATCATGTTAGGATATGACTTTACACAGAAGTTAGTTAAAATCAAAAACCCACGTTATTTCTAATGCCCTATCAAGCGATCTCTACTATGAAAAAGACATACCCAATTCTCCTCTTAAGCCTAGGACTTATTCTGGGTGGCTGTGGTGCTCAGTACTACGTTAAGCAGGGTAATAAAAAGTATGACGCTTATGCATATTCAGATGCGGTAGCGCAATACAAAAAAGCACTCGATAAGAAACCAGTGTATGAAGCGAAAGCCAAATTGGCTAATTCATATCGGTTGATGAATAATACAACTGCTGCCGAAGAATTGTATCGCGAAGTAGTTGCTATGCCAGAAAGTGATTCGTTAAATCAATATTATTTTGGTAAAGTTTTAATGCAGAATCAGAAATACGATGAAGCAAAGAAAGCTTTCCAAGAATATGCTAAGCGAGTTCCAGATGATAAAGTTGTTCAAGGCTTAATCGATGCTTGTGCAAATCCTAAAAAGTTTGATAATAGCCTAGATACTTGCGCTTATAGTTTGGCTAAAATTGAATTGAGCGGTGTAAACACAGCTTTTGCAAGTACTCCTTATAATTTTGGTTATGTTTTCGCTGCACAAACTGCTGTTGAAAATAAAAAAGAGCGCGATCCCTATTCTGGACTTTCTTTCATGGACTTATTCTATACCAAGAAAGATAAAGCTGGAAAATGGTCTGCACCTGAACCTATCAAAGGAGGAGTAAACAGCGAATATCATGATGCTTTTGCTGCTGTAACAGCTGATGGACAAACAATGTATTTTACTAGAACTAACCAGTTCAAGGGTAAAATCAAAATGAACAAAGAGAATGTTTCCAATCTGAAAATTCTTAAGGCTACTCTTATCGAAGGAGAATGGACTAATATCGAAGAATTCCCATACAATAGTGATGAGTATTCTAATGGTCATCCAGCTTTGAGCCCAGATGGAAAAACTCTTTATTTCTCTTCTGATCGTCCAGGCGGTTTTGGTCAAGCCGATTTGTATAGCTGTTCTTTGAATGGTACTTCATGGGCTGAACCAGTTAACCTTGGTCCAATGATCAATACTTCAGGTCGTGAAATGATGCCTCAAGTTGGTTTCAATGAGAAATTCTATTTTTCATCTGACGGTCATGCAGGTATGGGTGGTTTAGACATTTTCGTTGCAACTAAAAACGGAAGTATATACAAACAACCTGAAAACATGAAATCTCCAATCAACTCTTCTAAGGATGATTTTAGTTTCAATCTTGATAATGATGGGAAAATTGGCAATCTAACTTCAGCACGTTCTGGTTCAGATCAATTGTATGAAGTTATTTATAAAGAACCAATCATCCCTGCTCAAGTTTGTGTTCAAGACAAAGAAACTAAAGCTCCATTTGTTGGTTGTACTGTTTATGCTACTAATAAAGAGACAGGTGAAGTTGATAGTACAATGACTGATAGTAAAGGTGTTGCTAACTTCCGTTTCAAAGGTGGTTTCAACTTTACTATTAATGCACGTTTCAACCAAACGCTAACAAACTCAATTGAAGTTTCAACTATCAATCGTAAATGTTCTGAAATTATCATTACATGTGATGAGAAAAAAATTATCGAGCTAGAGAAAACAGTTGGTCCTCGCGTGTTGGATATCTATTATGATTACAATAAAGCGGATATTCGCCCTGATGCTGCAGTTGAACTTGATAAACTTGTTAAACTTCTAACCGACAATCCTCAGTATAAAATTGAATTTGGTTCTCATACCGATTGTCGTGGTGACGATGCTTACAACCAACGTTTATCTGAAGCCCGCGCTAAATCAGTACTGAAATATTGCACTTTGCGTGATATCGATGCGAAACGTTTGACTTACAAAGGATATGGTGAAACTCAACCGAAAGCTGTTTGTGAGTGTACAACTTGTACTGAAGAACAACATCAGTTGAATCGTCGTACAGAATTCAAAGTGATCGAATAAGCGTTTTAAACGTATATAAATGTTTCAAAAGCCACGCAATTGCGTGGCTTTTTGCTTTTTAGTACCATGAAAAATAAATACGTTTTTCCAGGTACTTCTTTTTGGGCAATTCAACCTATGTCCCGACTCGTTATCCTATTTATTCTAGGATGTATTGTTGGCCATAATTTGGATCATCATTCAACCTATAAATATTGGGGACTAGCTCTAGCGTGTCTTTGGTTGACATTCTCAATCTTAGTTTTTATTCCTGTCAGAAAACCAAACCGAATTCGGTCGCTTAACCTTATACGAGGATGCATAGTTCTAGTACTATTTATCTTGTCTGGAATTGTTGGTGTGAATCTTATTCCTTCACCCACAGCTATACCTAATCGTGAATCAACATTAATCAATCATTCATATTTCTATGAAGTTGAAGTTGATGATGAACCTAAATTGAAACAGAATAGGATATCATTTACAGCCAATTTGGAATATGCTTATTGGCTAAATACTTTCTATCCTCTTCACTCTAAAACTAAAATTCAAATACTCTTAACTCAACCAATTCATATTCGATATGGTGATCATCTTATTATAAAAGGGGAATTACATAATGTTCCTGCACATACTAATCCGAATCTGTTTAACTATTCTAAACTACTACTATCGAAAGGAATTTTTTCCACTTTAAACTGTGATGAATCTGAAATTAGGATTTTATCCTATCATGGGTTTTCCATCTTAAGATTCGCCTTGAATTGGAGAGAAAAACTGCTTAATCATTTGGATGAAGCTGTTATGGGTAAATCATCCAAACAAGTTGCTTCTGCATTATTACTTGGGGATCGAACTGAGATGGATAGCGATATCCTAAAACTTTATTCTTCAGGTGGTATTATACACATATTAGCTGTTTCTGGTTTACACGTTGGACTCGTGTACCAAGCACTTGTTTACCTTTTTTCTTTGATTCCTTTCCTAAACAAAAAGAGAGCAACAACAATTTTCATTTTGCTTTTATTATGGACTTATGCTGCAATGACCGGTTTTTCGCCTTCTGTAAATAGGGCAGTTGCAATGTTTACTTTGATTGCAATAGGAGAAATCTTGCATCGTAGGGTTTCTGGTTTTAATGTCTTAAGTACTGCAGCATTTTTTCTGTTAGTATACAAGCCACTATTAATAACCGATATTGGTTTTCAATTATCGTTTGCTGCTGTATGGGGGATCTTATCTATTAGACCTGTTTTAGATAAGTTAAAACTATCAGATAATCGAATCGTTCGATGGATGGGTTTACCAATAGTAGTTTCTATTGCTGCTCAATTAACAACAGCACCATTTGTCTTTTTTTCATTTGGAACATTCCCTGTTTGGTTCTTACCAGCTAATATCATAGCAGTTCCTCTTTCTACTATTTTAACTTATTTAGGGATAGCCACTTTGCTATTATCGGAAGTGCCAGTAGTAGGGTTTATTCTTTTAAAAGCTCTTGGGTGGGGCATATATATGTTAAACTCTTGGGCTTACTTCATAGCTCATCTTCCATTTGCACAAATTGGAAACTTATATTTAGATGTTATTCAACTCATTCTACTAATCATAAGCATTGTTCTATTCTTTTCTCTAGTTAAAAATCGAAGTGGGAAACGGTATCTAGCTTTTGGGTCTTTAGCATTTA
>JBIKOC010000186.1:0-4558 GCA_044358335.1 Flavobacteriales bacterium
ATCCTTGGTGGAACCCTGCAGTAGAAAACCAAGCAATCGATCGTGCTCACCGAATTGGACAAAAGAATCGAGTAGTTGCAGTTAGACTGATTTGTCCAGATACAATTGAGGATAAAATTCGATTACTTCAAGAAAGCAAACAGCAATTGATAGCTGAATTAATCCAAACCGAAAATGGATTAATGAAGCAGTTGAATAAAACTCAATTAATGGATTTACTAGCAACCTTGGAGTAATTCAATGGTTTGACGAGTAGTTAGTATTTCTTGAATTACATTCAATAACTCTCACTTATTCGAACGCCTCTTAATCAAAAAAACAAAAATTTGAGGCATTAGTTGGGAATGCTATCGATCTTAAAAGCTTGCTGAATCAATTCTTCGCGTCTGATATCCCACAACTCTTTCCATGATTGATTTTCGGAAGTTGCAACTCCCCTAGCAATGTCTGTAGAAGGATGGTGAAGTTGTTGGATCAACTGAAATGCTTGAAAACGATCACCCGTTTCTAAATAAATCTCAGCTTTCTGATCAATTTGAAGCAATTCTTCATGTGTACTCTGATTTTTATAACTTCTGTAAGCGGCATAACCTGCCCACATTATTAATAGAGGAAATATGAAACGAAATGAAATAGTAATTATCCTACTAGTGCTAACCCTCATTTTTTTGATACCAACCAATTTTAATTAAGCCACTCTCTTTGTAGAAATACGATTGCATTGTATTGGAATACTCAATAGGGGCGTTTAATCGAGTCTTCATATAGTTAATATAGTTGAATAGCGAACGAGTAGACATGCCCATTCGCTGAGCAAAATCAGTAGGAGAGCCTGTGGCGTTCGTCCTGATTAATATGTCCATTCGTTCTATCTTAGTCAAATTCATAGCTGCAAAAATGGCACCTGATACTGAAAAGTATTTTCAGTGCAAATAATTTACTTTGAGAACGATTAAACTTTATGGATATACCAAATGCTAAAAAGAATTTTGACGATACTTCTCCGGAAATAAATTCAAAGGAAAAGTCACTGCGAATTGTGCCTTCGTTAAATCGCACAGAAATAGCATCTTGGTATTTGAAATACCAACCCGAATTACTTTTTCTTGCTTATCAACTATTGGAGAATGAACAGGAAGCAGAAGATGTAGTAAGTGGATTGTTTGTAAAACTGTTACAATTCGCAAAACAGGAGAAAAACATAGCAGCACTTGGGAATGAAAGTGAATTAAAGGGCTATTTGAAAATATCCATCCGTAACGCTTGCTATGATGTTCTAAGAAGAAGAAAAAATCAACAAGGCATTATTAAACTATTATCAAATACACTCTGTTTCTGGAGAAATCCGGAAGCACTAGAAAAATTCGAAGCTCAAGCATTTGAACTAATGATGCTCGAGCTTAGTGAGCGTGAAAGAAGCATTTTTCGACTGCATCTCAAAGGGTTTAAAAACTCAGAAATTTCAGAGCAGTTAACGATTTCTGAACTCACTGTTCGGAATACACTTCACAATGCTAAGAAGCGAATCCGACGTTTGTGGCATATCTTTATGCGCTAAACATGGAACAGAAAAATACAACTACACCATTTCCTTCTTGGGACGAGTTGAATCAGCTGTTCAATGGTTCCTTGTCAGAAACTGAATCACTTGAGCTTATAGAACGTATTCAGACTAATTCATCCGAAGACGAATCAGAAATAGGTATAAAAAATTGGTTAGAGAAGAACAATTATCAACTGCATTTATTGAAACAATGGGTGAATAGTTCTCAAAAGCAAATCAAACAATCACCTTCTCCCAGAATACCTCTCCTTTTAAAAGCTGCGGCCACCATAGCCATACTTCTAACTACGACTTATTTTCTTTACCAATTTGTTTCAATAAGAAAAGGCAATTGGGAAAATTATTATACACACGACCCAGGGTTTCCCATTCTAATGGGTAAAAGCAGCCAGGGATCTCTGTGGATGGAAATATATAGATCGGGGAATGCGGCAAATGCTCTTACGGAAATTCATACAGCACAAGTAAACAACCCAATTAATGATACACTGCTTTATTACGAAGCCGTTGTATTATTTGAAAATAATAATGCACAAGCATCACTAATTCGTTTGCAGAAAATCGATGGAGCTAAGAGCAACTATAATGAAGACATTGAATTTTTAAGGGCATTCTGCTATTGGCAATTGGATGATTTATTAAAAGCAAAAAAACTGTTTGAACAAATTGCTCAACAGAAAATCGGTAAACACTCGCTTAAAGCGCAAGAAATATTAACAAGTGAGTTTTCGAAGCATTAATCGTCGAATTCCAATGAGGAAAATTATTAAAAAGACGATGAATAGGAACCAAACAAGATATTCTTGCCAAGCCTTTTCAACTGGCAATGGAAATGCATCTGGATTACCGTATAAAATAATTCCAGCCCAGAACACAGGCGATTTTTCTTGAGGATGAGCCGTTTCTAAATAATGCAACTTTGCGCGACGTAAGGCTTCATCTACCGCTATACCTTTCTTCAATTCCGCATAAAATGTTTCCATAATTAATACAGACGAACGCTCATCAATTCTCCATAAAGTGGCTAGTTGTCTTTTTGCTCCTGCATATGTGAATGCCTCAACCATCCCTAATGTACCTTCATTTCTGTACATCTTGCCTTTTGAACTTTCGCAGGTAGTTAATGAGATTAATTCAGTATTCAACTGTAGTTTTCGAATATCAGCTGCTTTGAGCAATCCGTCACTAAAATATATACCCTGTTTTCCAGCACCATGACTATAAACTTGAACAATAGAATAATTTGGAAGACTTTTTAAAAATGATTGACTAGAAATCTTTTCTGTTAACACATCTGATTGAAATTGATAGGATAAATCATGCGCCTTTTTACGAGCATACGTCAAATCAATCAAGGTATCATTGAGTTTAGGTGCAGCTAGCAACATACAACTAGGTGGTGAATTAAACTTAATTTTAAAATCAGGCTCTGCTGCTAGTTGATAACTAACCGCATAATGATTGATCAAATAATCGGGTTTTTGAAAATTATTTCCACGAAATAAATATTCGAACGGTAATATTTCATAATTAGGATCTTGCGAAATCACTAATCGTTGAATTCCTCTCTTACTAATGATTTTGTCGGCTGTTTGAAAAGTCGAAATATAGTACTGTTGTGCTTTTATTTTCCAATTCCAATCTGCATATGAAAGCGAATCTGTCAATTGTAATTGCGGATTAGTAGAAAGTGAAACTGAATCGTGTTCGCACCAAAATGTATCAGGCAAAATAAACCAAGTAAACCTTGATAAAGTATCATTAAATTCGAGATGACTAATATCTATCCAAGCTGCATTTTTTTCTGACATTTTCTTTTGAATTTCAGAAATAGAAAAAACAGATTTTCGGTTAAGTTGATTGCCAATTATTGGATCATCAATAGGCAATTTTCTTAACGAAGAAAATAGTTGATTATACTTGGTTTGTATAGCACTTCTTATTGTATTTCTATTTGTGTTCTTAAATTCCGAAAATTGATTTTCATATAACATCAATGTATCATTCATACATCGCATTTGATCTATTTGAATATTGGCTAGATATAACAAACTTGAACTTAATCCTAAATTAGCTTGACGAAAGCGATGACGAGCCAAATCAGTATATTTATTTTTTTGTGAATAATTCCAAGCTAATTCCAAATATTTTTCATTCCCTGTTAATCGATTTAACTCGATACAAAGTCGTTTAATTTCTCGATAAGGAGCTATTGAATAAACATCATCTTCGGGTTGATAACGCAAATAAGCCCAATATAAATACCTGAAACAATATGCTCGTTCAGCTTGAAAATATTGGTTTAATTGCTTTTTCCTATAATAAATGTTATCTTTATTATCTATATCCTTTTCCTCTATTAATAATCTGTATCGATTAGTAGCCAAATAACGATTGATATTTAAGCAAAAAGGAGCATTGTAAATGTTTGAGCTGAAATTTGAATAAATCGACTTATCCATGGCACTTAATGCCTCTTTATATTGCTTGCTATAAAAGTAATTCATCCCCAATAAGTAATTACTCTGAGCATAAATAGGATGGTGAACTCCTGCCATTGAAACAGCAGACTTCAATATGCGCTTGGTTTCTCTTTCGAATTTTTTAAAAAAACGAATTGCGGTTGATTGATAATCATTTTTCATCAAAACAGATGAGCCACTTCTATCGTAGTATATAATCAATAAAGCTTGCTCAATTCGCAACTTTTCCATGTTTTCTTTAGGCCACCACGAATCAAGCAAGCGAATACACGTATCGGAGTATGTTTCTATTCGCTCGATAGAATTATCATGACTTAATACACCACCATTTCTAGAACAACTCACGTAATTGGAATAAAATTGCCAAGTAGGTATATCGCTCGAATTATTTCCTCGATTCCGCCAATAAATACGCATGGCCTTGAGATTATATTTCATCATAGAATCCGACTTCGTTGTTGCGGAAAAATACTTAGCTTTTAAAGTATTATACCAGGCATAACGCATCGAA
>JBIKOC010000187.1:0-4526 GCA_044358335.1 Flavobacteriales bacterium
CGTTGAAACTTTTGAAGGATGAAGCTTTGATGGAACAGTTTAAAGGACAAGCACGCAAACAAGCAGCTAAATTTAATATTACTGAAATACTTCCGATGTATGAACGGATGTACTCGCGATTAACTGGTTTGCCTTTGAATTAGCCTCCGATTTTCTTGGCTTTGTATGATTTTGAGATAAGGTAATTCAGGATTTTATCTCGATGATCACCTTGGATTAATATTTCTCCATCTTTAGAACTTCCTCCTGAACCGCATAAGTTTTTAAGGACTTTAGCTAAGGATTCAAGATCATCGGATTTGCCAATAAAACCTGCAATTAAAGTAACCTGTTTGCCAGCACGAGCTTTTTTATCGAGCGAAATTTTTAGGTTTTGCTGATTTGCTGATAGGGTATCTTGTTCAAGTTCCTGATCGGTTTCGTATTGAAAATTAGGATTAGTTGAGTAAACCACGTTCACTCGATCTTTCGGTTTAGCCATGACTTTAGAAATCGTTGTGAAGATATAGAACTCCAGTTAATGTTCTTACATGAACAGCTCATCTCTATGTAAATCGACTATTTCTTTGTACTTAAATGCCATTCATTTAACGTATTTTTGCCGCTTCAAACAACCATACAGCAATGAAATTTTTCATCGACACAGCAAATTTAGATCAGATCCGTGATGCTCAAGACCTTGGCGTTTTAGACGGAGTAACAACCAATCCTAGCTTGATGGCTAAAGAGGGAATTCAAGGTGCTGATCGTATCCTGAAACACTATGTTGATATATGTGAAATTGTTGATGGAGATGTGAGTGCAGAGGTGATTTCAACCGATTATGAAGGTATCATCCGAGAAGGCGAAAATTTAGCTTCACTTCATCCTCAAATTGTTGTTAAGGTTCCTATGATTCGTGATGGTGTTAAGGCTATTAAGTATTTCTCAAAAATGGGAATTCGTACAAATTGCACATTAATCTTCTCTGCCGGACAAGCCTTATTAGCTGCCAAAGCTGGTGCTACATACGTGTCGCCTTTTATCGGCCGTTTGGATGATATTTCAACTAGTGGAGTTGGTTTAATTGAGCAGATTCGATTGATTTACGATAATTACGGCTATGAGACTGAAATTTTAGCTGCATCCATTCGTCATACTATGCATTTGATCGAATGTGCAGAAGCTGGTGCCGATGTAGCAACTTGTCCATTGAATGTTATTACCGATTTACTTAAGCATCCGCTTACTGATAGTGGGCTAGAGAAATTTCTAGCTGATTACAAGAAAACAAACGGTTAATGCTCATTCGAATCCATCCGGTAACACCCGATCCTCGTCAATTAAAAAAGGTTGTTGAAATTCTTAAGAATGGGGGAGTTATTATCTACCCAACGGATGGTGTATATGCTTTTGGATGTGATATTCAGAAATCACGAGCGGTTGAGCGTGTAGCACAACTAAAAGGAATAAAACCCGAAAAGGCCGATTTTTCTTTTGTGTTTGATGAATTAAGACATATTACAGAATTTACTCGTCCAGTAGACACTCCCGTTTATAAGCTATTAAAGAGTTGTTTGCCTGGTCCTTATACTTTCATTTTGAATGCTAATAACAGCGTTCCTAAATTGTTCAAGAACAACAAGCGAACTGTTGGTATTCGTATTCCTGACAATGCAATTTGTCGTGCTATTGTCTCCGAACTAGGAAGTCCAATTATATCTAGTTCGGTTCACGATGAAGATGACATAATCGAATACACGACCGATCCTGAATTAATCCATGAACGTTACAAAGACTTGGTAGATGCGGTTATTGATGGAGGATATGGTGCTTTAGTACCATCCACTATTGTTGATTGTACTGGAAATGTACCTGAGCTTATTCGTCAGGGTGCAGGCGAAGTTGATTTTGAATAAAACTATTCTTCGATATCAATATCGTCGCCGAAGCTGATATAGTTTTGAATAACCTTAACTCTCGGATTGGGATTGGGAAAATAATATGCTGCGTCTGATTGACGGTGACCATTTACCTCGACATGATAATAATTGGCTGTACCTTTAATAGGGCAAACCGAATGTCGTTCACTTTCAATAAAATAATTGGGCTTAACGGCAGTATGTGGGAAATACTGTTTGCCTTCCATGTGAATAATCTTGTCGCTTTCGGCAATCACAGTGCCTTTCCAAATTGCTTTGGCCATACTAGGAGCTTTAGAGTTGACTCCTTTAAAAGTATAACAAAATATTCTGAATATCAATCAGGTAACCTAAGATTTAATTTGAGGTTAGTGCTAAAATTGAATTAGATTAAGGTTGATTTCCCGATTCTCCTTGCTTTTTAGGGCCTCTCCACTTTCTTTTTTTATTATTCGATTTTGTTGTTCCCTCTGTTGAGGTAGTTGGAAGTGAGTTTGGATTCTCTTCTGGACGAATTCGTTTAACAATTGGACGGGGTTGTTCGGTTGTCGGAGCGTTTGAAGGCTTATCTAGAATCGGTTTTCTGGGCTTATTTCCAGCTTGTTTACCTCGAGGAGCTCCTGCATGTTTGGATGGGGCATATTCTGGACCTTTTTCGAATGATTCAGGTAGAGGATATTTTTCAATCACCGAATCAATCATTTCTTCGATACGCATGAATTTACGTTGATCGAGTGGATTGATGAGAGTAACTGCTTCTCCTTTTGTTTCAGCTCGAGCAGTTCTGCCAATTCGGTGAACATAATCTTCGGGATCGCCAGGCACATCATAATTCACAACGAGTTCGATTCCTTGTACATCAATACCTCTAGAAACGACATCGGTTGCTACAAGAATAGTCACGTTCTTATTTCTAAAACCTAGTAACACATCTTCACGTTGACTTTGATCTAAGTCGGAGTGAATAGCTCCCACGTTGAGTCCCATCTTCCGAAGCTCGCGTTCGACTTCTTTTACCTTTTGTTTCGTTCCGGCAAACAAAATGGCGCTTTTTAAGTTACGACCCTGGAAAATGTCTTTAAGTAAAGCTAGTTTTTGAGTGTCATAAACTAGATATGCTCCTTGTTTTATACCCTCGGCAGGTTTTGAGATTGAGATATTGATTTGAATCGGATCGTTAAGTAGTTTCACCGCAAAATGTCGAATCTTTGGTGGCATAGTGGCAGAAAAGAAAAGGGTTTGCCTTTTAGCTGGGACGAAAGTTAGGATTCGTTGTATGTCCTCGATAAATCCCATATCCAGCATACGATCGACCTCGTCTAAAACTAGGTGTTTCAAATGGCTCAAATCGACATATCCCATATTTAAGTGAGAAAGTAGCTTTCCTGGGGTGGCAATTACTATGTTAGTTCCTTCACGCAAAGCACGTTTTTGAACTTCGAATTCTTTACCATCTCCACCACCATACACAGCAATAGAACTTACCGGAACGAAATAGGCAAAGCCTTCTAACTGCTGATCGATTTGTAAACCCAATTCACGCGTAGGAACGATAATAAGGGTGTCGATATGATGAGATTGATTTTGAAGATTCGATTCAATTATTGGTAAGAGAAATGCTGCCGTTTTTCCGGTGCCTGTTTGGGCACTAGCTATAAGATCCCTTCCTGCCATAATCTCAGGAATGGCCTGGGATTGAACCGGAGTAGGCTCACTGAAATTCATGGCATCTAATCCATCGAGTAATTCCTGAGAAAAGCCAAAAGTTTCAAATCCCATAATCAGTTTTTATTAATTAGTTGTGTTTCGGAATCACCTGGAAAGTCGAATAGATTGTTCGATTTGATGATTTCAGCAACACGTTCGGGTACAAATTTCTCCCAGTCATTTTCAGCCGATTTAATTTGATTCAACACTTCATCCGCATTGATATGTAACACACTTAAATCGGCATTTCGGATATCTTCGACTTTATTGTTATCTAATAAATAACGAAGAAGGCCTTGGTATTCGGGAGCTATCTGAAGACTATCAAGTGTGATTATTTCTCCAGTTGTTCTTCGATATGCAGGATATGCGTATGCTTTAACGTTTGAGCCAAAAAGCATAGCCAAAACTTCCAGAACTCCTCCTGTTAAATTCGTGTATTGTGAAGGATCAAAAATCCGCTCGATATTTCGCACACTCAATACAAATCCTACTAATTGATTTCGGGTTGTTTTGGCTAGATAAGGAACGAGATACCAATAATCTAGGAAATTTGAAATCAATACTGTATGCCCTAAAGAACAAAGCATATTAGCTCGATCAAGGAAATCTTCATCGTTAATATCCCCATTGGCATCAATAAGTGCATTGAGCGAAAGTTCACTTAAAACAATCAGGTGGTTTTCATCTCCAAGTTCTTCCACAAAGTCGGCTGTTGCTCGGTTGAGCATGTCTTCGTGGGTTTTGGTAAATGGACGAAATCGTCCCGACATCACTAACGCATTTTTCTTGTACAATGCTTCAGAAGGTTGCAAAACAGAGCCATCTGGGCCAAGCATAGCCGTTTTTGTAAGTCCATATTTGACTAACTTCAAGCTGAGTAGGCGATTGTCAATATGATGTAGATCGGGTCCTGTG
>JBIKOC010000188.1:0-4516 GCA_044358335.1 Flavobacteriales bacterium
GTAAAAGCAATTCAACGGAATCGTGCTGGATTGAAAGATCCTAATCGTCCAATTGGTTCATTTATCTTCCTTGGTCCTACTGGTGTGGGTAAAACTCAATTAGCTAAAGTTCTTTCGAAATACTTATTCGATAGCGATGAAGCACACATCCGTATTGATATGAGTGAGTACATGGAAAAATTTGCTGTTTCTCGTTTGATTGGAGCGCCTCCAGGATATGTGGGTTATGAAGAAGGTGGACAATTAACCGAAAAAGTTCGTCGTAAACCGTATTCAGTTGTCTTATTGGATGAGATTGAAAAAGCTCACCCGGATGTTTTCAACTTGTTATTGCAGGTTTTGGATGATGGACAGTTGACTGATAGTTTAGGTCGTAAAATCGATTTCAAAAATGCAATCATCATCATGACTTCGAACATTGGTTCACGTCAGTTGAAAGATTTCGGACAAGGAGTTGGTTTTACTACATCGGCAAAAGCAACATCTGCTTCTGATCACGATCGTGGTGTGGTAGAAAGTGCTTTGAAAAAAGCATTTGCACCTGAATTCCTGAATCGTGTGGATGATGTGATTATGTTCAATTCATTGAGCAAAGAAAACATCAACGAGATTATTGATATTGAGCTTTCACATTTGTACCGTCGTATTGAGAATATGGGCTACAAAATCAAATTGGAAGATTCGGCTCGTGATTTCATTGTGGAAAAAGGATACGATGCTCAATTTGGTGCTCGTCCGCTAAAACGTGCGATTCAGAAATACGTAGAAGATCCATTGGCAGAACATATTATAGGTTCTACCCTAACCGAAGGAGATTCGATTAACCTTTCATATGATGAGGAATTGAAAGAGATTCAGGTAAAAATCACCAAACCGAAAAAGAAGAAAAAATCGGAAGATCAAGCTGAGTCTGAATAAGAAAAAGCCTAAAGCAAAAGCCCCGTTAGTGTTGAAACTAACGGGGCTTTTTATTTCAATTCAGTTAAGTAACGTAAATATTAAGTCTAGCAATTTGTGGTAGGGATTGAACTTATATGCCTTCGCTAAAGCTATGGCATATGATAGGGCTATAGCGAAAGTCGGATACTACTCAATACGCTTGAAGGAATACACGAAACCTAATCCTACTGATATAAACTGAATTTGTCCACCTAGATCGGCTTTCTCATACGAAATAGCTCCACCATCGAGGGCAACCTGTTCGGGATAAAAGCCTGAAAACAAGCGTGAATAGGAAACTTTGATTGACATAGCAGCATGATCTTCGAAGAAATACATGAAGTTCACCGCTGGCTCGATCAAAAGAGCATTGTAATTATAAACCGATTTATTTGGAGGATTTGGATAGTCTTTATCAAGGCTGCGAATATTGGCATAACGCACTAGGGAATATGCCGTGCAGAAATTAAAATTGAATAAAGAATAACCACTGATCCACTTATCGTACCCGAGTGTAATTCCCGGACTAAACATATTATGTGTGGTGTGAATTGGAACTGAGATTACCGTTGTCCCGTTTGCTCCTTTTATAGTATCGAGATCGTTGAAATTAGAAGCGTTTCGAGAAACTTGAAATCCAGTGTAGCGAAAATTCAAACCTACATTTACCCCTTTCGCAATGTGAAAGAAGGCGCCCACATTCGCATCACCTACGCTGTTAAAGGTAAGTTTCATAGCGCGTGGTGTGGTAAGAAATCCAAGTCCACCGTCGAAACGAAAGGTAAAAGGAAGCGTACGTTCTCGAACTGGAGTGGTGATGCCCTCGTCCTGCCCTTTCAGCACGTGGCTAAGAAGCAACAAAGCTGCACAAAGAATCGAGCTGAAAGAAGCAGTTGGAAAGGACATCGTTGTGTATTAATCTTCTTTTGGAACAACCATAGCTGCATTAATTCCCATGTTTGAGAATCCTCCATCGTGGAAGAGGTTCTGCATGGTAACCATACGTGTGTAATCAGAGAATAAGCTGATGCAATAATTAGCACAATCTAAAGCAGAAGCATTTCCAAGTGGCGCCATGGTATCGGCATAGTTGTAAAACTCTTTGAAGCCCGGTACGCCGCTACCTGCAGTAGTCCATGTTGGTGATTGCGAAATGGTATTTACACGCACATGTTTCGCTTTACCATAATGGTAACCAAAACTGCGGGCAATAGATTCAAGCATCGCTTTCGCTTCGGCCATATCGCTATAATCTGGGAAAGTTCGTTGAGCAGCAATGTAAGTTAGCGCAACCACAGATCCCCATTCGTTTAATGCATCTTGTTTATGAGCAGCTTGCAATACACGATGTAACGACATAGCCGAAACATCTATTGTCTTGTGAAAGAAGTCATAATTCAAATCGGTATACGGACGAGCTTTACGAACGTTCGGTGACATACCTATAGAATGTAAAACGAAATCGATTTTTCCACCTAAAATTTCCTGCGCTTTGGTAAACAGGTTATTTAAATCTTCATCAGAAGTAGCATCGGCAGGAACAATTTGAGCATTGCATTTCTCTGCTAATTTGTTGATTTCGCCCATTCGCATGGCAATTGGAGCGTTCGTCAAAACAAAAGAAGCTCCTTCGGCATGAGCTTGTTCAGCAACTTTCCAAGCAATACTTTGCTCATCTAATGCTCCGAAGATTATTCCACGTTTTCCTTTTAATAGCTGATTCATGGGTATTGTATATGTATTGAATTCGTTGATAAATAAGTGTTTACGATAAAACACCGATTGTTTTGCGAGTGTAAATGTAAAAGTTTTGTTTAAGTGCCCATGCCAAGTAATGAACGAGCATTAGAAATAGCTGCTTCTGACAATTCTTTACCACTTAACATTCCAGCAATTTCATCAATACGATCGGCTTCGTTTAAGCGAATAAGCAAAGAGCTCGTTTCTTTTCCAGTAGTTGATTTGATGACTTTTAAATGATCATCACCTTTACTAGCAATTTGAGGTAAATGGGTGATGGCAATAACCTGCAGTTCGGTTCCCATTTCTTTGAGAATTTCGCCCATGCTATCGGCAACAGAACCCGAAATACCTGTATCGATTTCGTCAAAAACGATAGTGGGCAAAGCAACCGATCCTGCAATAATCTTTTTCAAGCTTAACATTAATCGGGAAAGCTCTCCCCCACTGGCAACTTTGCTCAATTCTTGAGGACTAGAACCAGCATTTGCTGAGAATAGCACTTTCACTTTATCTAAACCATTCGCTTCGGGAAGTTCACGTTTGGATAATTCGATTTGCAAACGCGTTTTCGGCATTCCCAAACGTGCTAAAACGACTGTGCTTTCTTTCACAATTAATGGAATGATTGCTTTCCGCTTTTCAGAAATACGCTCCGCTTTATCTATTACTTGAGTATATAATGTATCCAATTCCTGCTGCAAACGAACTAAATCTTCGTTCAATCCGGCAGCTTGATTGAGTCGCTCTTCAAACTGCTGCTGGAGTACTAGCAATTCATCACTAGTTGAAACCCGATGTTTATTCAATAGATGATTTATCTGATCGAGTCGACTGCGTAATTCTTCGAGTCGAATTGGATTGGCATCTAAATGTTCGGCTTGGTGCTCCGACTCGGCAAGAATATCCCGAATTTCGATTAAGGATGATTGAATCCGTTCTTGAATAGTTCCAATGGCCGGAGAATATTTAGCTGCTTGCTGAATAGAATTCTGTACCTGTCGCAAAGCCGGAATCACTCCACGGTTTTCGTCATCTAACCCTTGAATAGCTGAAGCAAGATGGACTTTTATGTCTTCTGCATGACTCAAAACCTCAAACTCTTCTTCGAGTAGCAATGATTCATTGGGACGAATTCGAACGGTTTCCAATTCATCGAACTGAAACTGAAGGAAATCCTGTTCTGCTCGAATGCGACTTTCTTCGGTACGTAGGTCTTCGAGTTCCTTTTTCTTCTTCTTCCAATTGGAGAATAAATCGCGGTATTGAAGCAATAATTCGGCTGTGCCTGCAGGAGCATCGAGCAATTGAAGTTGAAAAGCAGAACTATTCAACAGCAATGTATCGTGCTGAGAATGAATATCAATGAGTCGAGCACCTAACTCCCGAAGCTGATTAAGGTTAACGGGCGTGTCGTTTATAAATGCTCTGGATTTTCCGGCAGGATTGATTTCGCGACGAATGATGCAGATCGTTTCTTCATCTAAATCGTGAGCACGAAAAAAATCGCTCAGATTATACTTCTGAATAGCCAATGTAGCTTCGACAATGCATTTCTGATTCGGATTTCGAAGAACGGAAGGATCAGCTCGATCACCGAGTAATAATGATAATGCTCCTAATAAGATTGACTTTCCAGCGCCAGTTTCACCGGTAATAATGGTTAATCCAGGACGCAAGTCAATGCTGAGTTCCTGAATGAGCGCATAATTTCGGATAGAAAGCTTTTGAAGCATAGTGCAAATTTAACCTAGTCGACAAACTATCCTTAGTTAATTAAAGTGAATTGCTCACATCCCTATTAACAAGACTGTTCATATCACTTGATTATATTCGC
>JBIKOC010000189.1:0-4510 GCA_044358335.1 Flavobacteriales bacterium
GAATTTCACCTGGAGCAAGAGTTATCAAGCGTCCACTTCCAGCAATGCTCAATTTATTGTAAAACAAAGCTGGTACTGTTTGTGGTCCAAATCCGTTGAAATTAACTGTCCCTGCTCCGCGAACAAACGTACCGTTCATATTTAAAGATGAACCAATACTCATGGTACCCGTTTGACCATGAAAAATACCTGAATTTTGATTGAAGTTTTGGCTGATTACAAGAGAACCACCTGAAGTATTACCATTTAAAATTCCACCATTTTGATTAATCGAACCACTTACTACTACCATTCCAGCTGCACAATTAAAACTACCGTTATTAATGGATAATGTTCCAATTGTATTGACTTGACCAGTACCACAAGTAAACACGCCCAATTCCTGAATAATTCCTGAAAGTGCGTTCATAGAACCACTATTAACTGAGAATTCACCCCGATTCGATAATACACCACTCACGTTTAATGAACCGCTCATGTTCTGATAACGACCACGGTTGATTAATTCTGAATTCACATTAAGCGCATCACTTCCGTTAATCAGAAATCCATTGGATAAAATTTCTAAATTCCCAATAACAGCAACTGAACTGGTTAAATTTGCTAAACCAGTAACATGAATAATAGGTAATAATAAACCTTCTAAATAAAAATTACCTCCAGCCATACCGAAAACCATTTCTGGATCAAATTCGATTGTTGAATTTTGATGACTAAATCCGTTTCCAAAATTTACATTTCCAAAAAGCTGAAAAATACCACCTGTTTTATCTACATGAATGGAAGGCAAAATACCAACCCCATCAGTTAATGAAACACCAGAAATAGTTTGTGTTGAACCACCCGTGAATCTTAGTGTTGCTGTTCCTGGATTAACTTCAGTACAACGATAATTTGCAATATTTAAATTTCCATAAATACTGATAGTTCCAGTATTTATTCGCAATGCACGATTGGCAGCTGATGCGTTAGTGAGAAGTAAATCTCCATTCACCGAAATTGTTCCATAAACTTCGATTGTTTTATTATTAACACCTGAAGTATTATAGAATTCAAGATTATTGAAAAATGGATTTCCTAAAATATTATATGGAATAGATGAAGTTCCACTCATACGAACGGTTCCATTTCCATTATTAAATGTGCCACTAATGCGGCGAAAATTTCCTTTTACATCAAGTAAACTCGTAGGTGCAGTAAATTCAGCATCATTTGATAATTCAAAATTGCCATTTACCAACATGGAACATGATCCAGTTGTTGCGATTCCGCTTGATTGAATCCAATTACCCGTTTGAACCTGTGTACTACCTGCAAAATCGACAGTTCCAGAAACGAAGTTAACGTTCGACCCTAATGAAAGTAAAGCAACGCCTGCATTTTTTCTAAATGAAGAAGTGCCCTCAATAGTTAAAACACCAGCCAAATTCAAAACGCCACTTCCAAATCTTAAATCTCCATTGCTTAGGTGCAAAGCTCCTGAATTTACTAATCCAGTTCCAAAACTAACCGAACCACCCGAAATTGTTAATGTTTGAGTAAGAGCAAAATTCGAACTACCAGAAGCTTTTGTAATTGTGGCTCCATTAAATGAACATACACCAACAACTACTAACGAACCTGACCCTAAATTGAAAGAACCTCCTTGAATGGTTAATGCATGTGCATTAAATGCAGAAGTCCCAAAATCGATTGTTGAATTATTAGCTGTGAATGATGCATTGTTATTCATATAAACAGCTCCAGAGGTTTTATTAAATGTGGAATTGTCTATTGAAGTATTCCCATTCATATAAATACTTGATGTACCTCCATTCAAAATTGCATTGCTTAATTGTAGGGTTTTGAAAGAAATTGCAGCAGCTTGACAATTAAAAGTCCCTCCTGTTATACTTAAAGCTCCACTTGGAATGAAAGTTCCAACTCCTGCGGTTTTAGTATATGTTCCTCCCGATTGTACATAAGATACAGCAACCATAAAAGTACCTGAACCGGTTTGAAATGAACCGCCCGTGATTTCCATGTCACCTAAAACTTCAACTGTAGAATTACCAATGGTAACAGAACCTCCATCGATTTTCACATTCATTAAAGAGCAAATTCCACCAGCACCTTTTGTCAACGTACCTCCATCAACCCATAAACGACCAGCAACTTTTAACTTAGACAAACCAGTTGAAATGGTTCCGCCAGAAAGATGAAGTTCCTGCAATACCGTTAAGATAGCAGATGCTTGATTGACCCCAGTTATTGTTCCTGTATAATTGGGTAAAACCGACAAATTCCGAACAATCACATTCGATGGAAGTGAACAGGATATGCTGCTTATCGTTCCATCAAATACAACATCGTCGGACTGTGTTGGTGTACCAGCAGGCTGCCAATTAGCTGGTGTACTCCAGTTGCTTCCGGACGAACCCGTCCAAATCTTTTCTGCAGCACTTGCTGTTCCTGCCACTAAGGCAAGAATGACCGGAAGTATGGAAGTAAATAATCGATTCATGGTGATTTAGTTTTTCTGTTGTGGTTTTGTACGTTCAAAGCTATCGCGTATGTTATAGTGTATATGAGTTCGAAGGCAATGCCACTTACAGTGTAAGAATTAAGTGTAGTATGGATAATATAAAACTATATTTACTTAATATTCAATATGATGACTCACATAAATTACTGCAAAACAGGTAAAATAAAAGGGGCGCTTTGGGCGAATAGCATAGAATTCGTCCTGAAAAGCTAGTTTTCTGTACAGCCTTTAAAATAAAATGAAAGCGGATTTTAATGAGGGAGTGAAACTAACTGCTCTAAAGTCCAGGCGCGTGGTGTCTCATCAAAGAGGATTTTTGTCTTGCTCCAAGTGATCTGAAAAAGTTCCGATTGCCGATATCGTTCTAACGACTCTTCATCTTTCCAATAACTATAAGTGAAAAAATGTCCCGGATCAATCGGTTCATTCAACAATTCCAAATGCTCACATCCTTCGAAAGCACGAATCTTCTCCTTACTCTGATGAAATACTTCGAGAAATTCATCTCGTGCATCCAAACGAAAATGCATCTCAACGATTCGTATCAACATGGAATTCTACGCGTAAAGTGTCGTTTACTTTTAATCCAATCAGTTTAGCTGCAGAGCCTCTGTTAATTGATATTTCTAAATAACCCGATGCATTGAATAATGCACACATATCTCCTTCGGGAACTTCATTGTAACTCTTCGAAATGCGAACAATATTTTGCGTAGCGCGACGCAATACAACTTCGAATTTCCCTCCTTGTCGGCGTTCTTCAAATTGCTCTTGACGAATATTGGTAATGAGGTTTCCGTATGAGTCGATGTAAATGATACTTGCGCCTAAATGCGATTCTCCTCGAGTAGGAGATAACATCAAACTTTGGCGGAATCCAGAAATCTTGCGACCAATTATCTCTAACGTTCCACCTCGAGCAATGTGGCAGGCAGCGGTGACAAATAAATCAACTGTGGGAAAAGATTTAGGAGTTTGATCTTTTCGAATGTTGAGTTGAACAATCTCTTCGGCTTGTTGAGGAGAGAAAAGTAAGGAAAAAATTCCCGAATCAGCACCTACGAAAAAGTGTCCGTTTATCTTGAGTGCCACATGCGGTGTATCTTCATCCTCGAGTGTTTCTATACCTACGATATGAACTGTTCCTGGAGGAAAATGTGTGTAAGCATTTCGAAGGATGAATCCAGCCTTCATGCGGTCAAACTTGGGAATCTCGTGCGAAATATCCACGATGTTGGCATTCGGCAATTGGGTTAAAATTGCACCCTTAACCGCAGCAACGTAATAATCGCTGAGGCCCATATCGGTAGTAAGGGTGATGATTGCCATAGTTTGGAATTCGATACTTGGAGAGTCGAGCCAAAATTCATTTATTTGTGTGTGAAATGCAACCACGCATTTCAGCAATTGATAACAATTATCCTTTTCTAGTTTGATCGAAAAAACAATCCATCTCCCGGACGTTAATCCTGTGGAGATTTACGGCGTTAATGACTCTACTTTAGAGCAAATTCGGGCTTATTTTCCAAAACTTCGACTTGTTGCTCGAGGGCTTGACCTTAAAATTCAAGGAGAAGAAGTCGATATCAATGCTTTCGAAATAAAATTAAATACACTCATATCTCATCAACAACGCTATGGTTCTTTAAGTGAACAACTCGTAAAAAAGTTGATGAATCCCGAAAATGACTTGCCCGAAATGGCACCCGAACAAAATGGTGGATCGGATGTAATCGTTTTTGGAAATAACGGACTCATCGTTAAAGCTCGAACACCCAACCAACGTCGTATCGTAAATGCTTCGTTTACCAACGATATGGTGTTTGCCATTGGTCCAGCTGGAACGGGTAAAACATACACCGCCGTTGCTTTAGCCGTTCGTGCCCTTCGAAATAAAGAAGTAAAACGGATTATCCTCACTCGTCCAGCAGTTGAAGCAGGCGAAAACTTAGGATTTCTCCCAGGTGATTTGAAAGAGAAACTCGA
>JBIKOC010000190.1:0-4492 GCA_044358335.1 Flavobacteriales bacterium
CGAGCGGTACGACAGCAGTCCATAGCAGTATTTCCACCACCGAGAACGATTACTTTCTTTCCAATTTTAGCTGTGTGTTCAAAAGCTACACTGGCAAGCCAATTTATTCCAATGTGAATATTAGAACCTCCTTCTGCTCGACCGGGTAATTCAGGTAGATCGCGTCCTTTAGGAGCACCTGAACCAATAAATACAGCATCATAATCTTTAGTCAAAAGCTCTTTCAAGCTAGAAACATAGTGATTGAAATGCGTATGAATTCCCAAATCGAGAATGTAATTTACTTCTTCATTGAGAACCGTTTCTGGAAGTCGGAATGATGGAATTTGGCTACGCATGAAACCACCACCGAGTTTTTGTTCATCGTAAAGGTGAATTTCGTAGCCAAGAGGAGCTAAGTCACGGCTAACGGTAAGTGATGCAGGACCGGCACCGATCATAGCTATTTTTTTACCATTGGGTTTGAAAGGACCTTGAGGCATTAAATTTTTTACGTTGCCTTTGTTATCAGCTGCCACACGTTTGAGGCGGCAAATAGCTACGGGCTCCTCTTCTACTCGACCACGACGGCAAGCAGGCTCACAGGGACGATCGCAGGTACGACCGAGTACACCAGGAAACACATTGGAATCCCAGTTTACCATGTAAGCTTCATCGTATTTTTCTTGAGCGATGAGGCGGATGTATTCGGGAACGGGAGTATGGGCAGGACAAGCGTATTGACAATCAACTACTTTATGAAAGTATTCGGGGTCCTTAATGTTAGTTGGCTCCATGTATACGTTAGAATTGAAGATACATATTAGCTGCTGAAATTAGGCTTCTACAAGTATGAATAGAAACAATTATGTATCAGTAACTAATTCGTAATAATAAGAGTTTTTTAATAATTAACATTCATCTAGAAAGAGATAATAGTTAAAAAAGGAGATCCTGAAATCAGATATTTAATCAATGAAATTGTCATTGGAGAGGAGTCGGACATTGATCCTAAAGGAAATCGAATTAGACATTTCGAATTATACCTCCGAGCGATGCAAGAATGTGGTGCTGACACGAACCCCATACTTACGTTTATTGAATCACTTAAAAGTATTAAATCACTAGAAGAAGCTTTCGAAATAGCAAATACTCCAATAGAAGCTCGTGAATTCGTAAGATTTACGTTTCAAGTAATCGAATCTCAAAAGGCGCATCTGATAGCAGCAAAATATACGTTTGGCAGAGAAGACTTAATACCTGATATGCTTCATGCTTTGATATAGGATTTAAAAGTAAAAGGCCCTCTATCATTAGGCACTTTTCAATACTTTTTACAAAGATATATTGAAGTAGATGGTGGTCATCATAGTATTCTCGAACTTAAAATGGTAAATCAACTTTGTGCTGATTCGGCTGATAAATGGGCTAAAGCAACACAAGTAGTAATATAATCACTTAAAATACGAAACAATTTGTTGGATGGGATAGAAAAAGAAATTGGTTTAATTTATATGCAAATAAATTGATAATCAATTTATTGATAATACAAAAAGAAACACGAACTAACATTATATATTCTCCTAATAAAAGTAAAAAACACTTCTCCATTTGAGGTGATTTAAAGGGATTGGAGCTACGAAAGTTAACCTAAATAATTTGTACATTTCCACTTCTTATCAGTCATTTAAGCATGAACAAATTATTCTTGCTTGTGGGAATGTTATTGTCGCAAGTATTAATAGGCCAACAAGCTAGATTCCTAAGTTTTGAACTTGCTGGAAGTGGCGGTATAGCTTCTTTCAATTACGAAAAGTATTTTCATTCAAGTAAATACAATTCAGTTTATTATCGAATAGGATTTAGTCTGGCTCCCATTGATCGAAACAATGGAACAGCATTAGTTTTCCCACTCATGGTCCATACTAATATCGGTTTAAAAGCACATAAACTAGATTTAGGTATCGGACAAACGGTTTCGATTACAACCAAAGGACATATTTTTTTCATGCTGCCATTAAGTATGGGATACCGATTTCAACCGGATAATAAGCGACATTATTGGCGGATTGCTTATACACCAATCGTCTCCTACCTAATTGATTTCCAATGGCAACACTGGGCAGGGATTACATACGGACTTCAACTTTCGAGTAAGAAATGAAACAGCTACTAGGCATTCTACTCATTTTACTAGGCTCATCGTGTAATAAAGAAAAATTATTCGATGGACCAGATGCGTTTAGTGACGATTTTGAGAGCTATCAAAAACTCGATCAAATGCTACTCGACAATGATGTAAAATGGTCGTTTACACAATTAACTTATTCGGATAATACGATTGATGTTGATTCCAGTTTTGCACATACGGGGAGCAAGAGTATGCATTTTAAAGCTTCTAAATCAACAACCGAACAAGGAGCATCAAAAGCTAGTATTGCAAAGCAAAACATGGCTTTTTGGGAAAATGAAATATTGGTTGTAGAAGGTTGGTATTTTATTGCTGGAAATGATTCCGCTAACTGGCTTTTTCTGCTCGATTTAGAAGAACAAACTGCAATAGGTGCTGGACCAGGAATGCGATTAGCTCTTGTTGATGGAGCGCTAAGAGTGGAACACAAATACTTTAATCCGGATATTTTGCAATTGAATACAACACCCGTTGAAATGCCACGAAATCAATGGGTTCATATTAAGTTTGAAAGTAAATTATCTCAAAAGAAAAAAGGATATGTAAAAGTTTGGCAAGATGATGTATTAATTATTGATCAATCAAATTGGAAAACTTTACCTAAAGATGTTTTGTATTTCCAACAAGGTACTAAAGGAATGTATAGTAGTATCGAATTCGGGATTACTGCCAATACTCATGATTCAGACATGGAAATATGGATAGACGATATTCAGATTGAAAAAAAATAATTACTCGAATCGGAAAGAAATAATCTTAAAGCATCGAGAAATTTAAATACATGAAACTTACTAAAATGAATTTCTAAATTGCACTAAATTTCAATTCCCATAATAATTGATCAATTAACAAATGCGAAATCAACTTCATAAACTACTATTTAGTTTATTACCTATTATTCCATGCAGCCTTTTGGGGAATAACTACCTAGAGAAATATCCAAGTATTAATCAAGCTCCGCAATCATCTGTAATTCAATATACGGATAGTTGTCAAGGAAATTTGATTCAATTTTCACTCTCAAATACAGTTTCCGGTCAATATGTTGATTGGAATTTTGATGATCCAAGCAGTGGAATCAATAACTATGGTGTTGGAAATACATCAACCCATACATTTTTAAAAAACGGTAATTACCATGTAACAGTTTATATTAGCACATCATCTGGAATAGATACATTAATTCGAACTATACATATTGAATCGTGTCAATCCAAACTAAAACCAATTGAAGCCGAAAAATGCTCAATCGAAATAAGTAATGTAATTACACCGAATAATGACGGTAAAAATGAAATATTTGAAATAAAATCACCTTGTTCATTTGAAACTTTTGAACTATCTATATTCAATCGATGGGGTGTTGTCGTTTACAAATCAACAAATCAAAGCGAATTCTGGAACGGGAAAAATCAAAAGGAGGATTGTCCAGATGGCAGTTACATCTATCTCTTGAAGTATAAATTCAAGAATATGGATGAAGCTACAAAAACAGGGAATATACAATTGATGAGATAAAACAAGTATAAATGACTCCAACTCGAATTGCATCAAGTCTTTTAATTTTTCTGTTTAGTGCTTCCCTTCTATTTCACTTCTTAGTTTTAGGAAATGTAATTCCCTTTGAAATGGTTTGGGGAGGACGAATTGAAAATCGTGAGCAACTAATTGGATTTGAAGCATTCTCAATTGTAACCAACCTACTGTTTTTACTAATCGTATTGTTAAAAACACGCATCTTAACTTGGAATGTTTCACCTAAAGCTGTCAAAATTGGCCTTTGGGTTATTCTGATTCTATTTCTATTAAATACAATAGGTAATCTTCTATCACTCAATAGCACCGAAAAATGGGTGATGACGCCATTAACAGCGATTACTGTTATACTAACAGCTATACTTATCTTTTCTAAAAAGCAGGACTAATTCTTTCTTAACTTGCTTATGTTCAATTATAATTATGTCGCACCAAGAAACTGCTGTTCGTACAACCTGGTTTAGTATAGCAGGTAATACAGCTATGGCCTTAATTAAAGGCACTGGAGGTTATTTTGGTAATTCGTATGCTTTGGTTGCCGATGCCATTGAATCAACTACAGACATTTTCGCTTCGATTTTAGTGCTGCTAGGTCTCAAGTATGCGGCTCGTCCTGCCGATGAAAATCACCCTTACGGGCATGGTCGAATCGAGCCCTTAATTACCTTTTTAGTTGTAGGGTTCCTAATTAGTTCGGCATTTTATATTGCGCATGAAAGCATCGTAAATATTGGCACTCCGCATGAATTGCCTGAACCATTTACACTTTGGATTTTAGGAGGAATT
>JBIKOC010000192.1:0-4479 GCA_044358335.1 Flavobacteriales bacterium
AACCGGTTGGCTATACAAGCAAAGAGAACTATTTGAACTTCCTAAAATCAGGTTTGAGCAAAGCAAAAGAAACAGCAGCTCGATAATGATTAGGGCGTGCCATTCCTCCCTTCGCTTTTGGCTTCGGCAGGTATGTCAGGCTTTCGCGTCGTGGGAACTCCGATCAATCCTTCACGCAGAAAAGGAAGTATAAGAATCTCCAGTACTTAACTATGAAAAAAGGCATTGGGAATTTCCTCTTTTGGCTTATCATTCTCTTCTTTTTAGGCTTAGGTTTTATTCTAAGCAATTCCGATAGCTCTTCTCCCAAAAGAAAGCATGGTAAAAGCACTTACGTTAAACCCAGCACAACTCGTAGCGGACAATTTCGTAAAGGACATTATCGAAAATCATACAGTACTGATAAAAAAGCTTACAAGAAACAACAGCAATCAAAATCCTATTATCAGCGCAAAGGCAAGTATATACGCAAGAAAGATTAACGTAAAGACTCAGTTAAAATCTTATCAAAATAATTGATTACCGATACTAGCTGCAATTCGTGATTCAAAGTCAAATCTTTATCAGCCGAACCGCTCACCAATGCATGTTTTGCTTGATTAAAACTTGAGTGAAGCAAACGTGCTGGCTTGCGTAAATTACTTAGTCCACCCAATTTAATTTCTAAGGTTTGTTTCACTTTTAAGCCATCTACCAATAGCAAGTCAATTTCACCACCACTGTGCTCTGCATAAAAATAAGCTTGCATGTTTAAGCGGGTGTCAGAAATCGTTTTTTCAATTATAAATCCTTCGAATGAAGCACCACATCCTGGATGGCGACTCAAATCTTGCCGTGTTCGGATGCCTAGTAAATAATGCAACAATCCGCTATCTCTAAAATAAAGTTTGGGATTTTTCACCAATCGCTTCCCTGAGTTTACAAACCAAGGCTGCAACAATCGAATAATTCCTGCATTTTCGAGATAATACAAATACGTCTTTACCGTATTTACACTCAATCCCAACGATCGCGCTAAGTTGCTCATGTTGAGTATTTGTCCGTTTACGTGAGCCAACATAAACATCAATCTAAGTGTTACGCCCGATTCGGCAGGCATTCCGAGTAAAGGCAAATCGCGTTGAACATAGGTGTTGAGGTAATTTTCTAACCAATCTTTTCTTAATAAGTCATCGTCTTGTAAATACGCCAATGGATACCCACCTCGAAACCACAAAAGATCCCAGTTTTCTAATCCAATTTCTGATGGCAAGAAACCACTTAGTTCTGCATAAGCAATTCTTCCGGCTAATGATTCAGAGCTGTCTCGAATCAATTCCGGAGATGCCGATCCAAGCAATAAAAAACGAAGCGCTTTTCGGTCCTTGTCAACTAAATAACGAAGTACAGGAAAGAGTGACTTCATTCGTTGTACTTCATCAATCACGACCAATTGATTTGAATGACTTTCAAGTAGCGAAGTCGTTTGGTTTTCAAGCGCAAAGTGGTCTGATGGATTTTCTAAATCATAAAATACTAACTCTTTTCCAACGGCCTCGGCATACATGCGAGCAAGCGTACTTTTTCCAATCTGCCTTGAACCTGTAATGGCCAAAACAGGAAATTGTTTTGCTAAGCGATTAAGCTTTGTAACGAGCTGTCTATGAAACATTCACCAAATATATGAAAATTTGCAAATCATTTGCAAAATATCATAATAGCTTTACATTTAATTGTATATCAGTAATATATATATATTCAAGGTTTCTCATATTCATTTCCTGCTTACATTCGTTCCTTTCAGTTTTAATCATGCGCTACATTCTAATTTTCCTGCTATTTGTTTGCATTCAGCCTCATAGCAAAGCCCAAAAGGTGTTTTCGGTTGCTTATGAATCACAAGCTCAAGTCAAAGTATTTGTGGTGAAATACGAATCACAAGCCGATTTACTTGTGTATAAAGTCAAGTACGACTCGCAAGCTGGAGATAATAATGGCAAATGGTTCTTTACGCAGTATGAAAGTCAAGCCAAGAAAAAAATCTTCTTTGTCGATTATGAAAGCCAAGCCGAATTGAAGGTTTTCTTTGTTGAGTATGAAAGTCAGGCAGGCTGGAAGAATAGTGCGAAAAAGGCCTTGATGTATTAGTATTCGTTTATTCGATCATCATTTACATTTCTTAATATTACTTGTGCTATCGGGGCTTGAAGTTCAAGCTCATCTTTGCCTATCTTTGCGCCCCGATGAAAAACATCCGTAACTTTTGCATTATCGCTCACATCGACCATGGTAAATCAACCTTGGCCGATCGTCTGCTCGAATATACCAACACCATTACCAAGCGCGAATCTCAGGCACAAGTGCTCGATGATATGGATTTGGAGCGCGAACGTGGAATCACCATTAAGAGTAAAGCCATTAAAATGGAGTATGAACTCAATGGGGAGAAGTATATCTTAAACCTAATTGACACTCCTGGACACGTCGATTTCTCCTACGAAGTTTCGCGTTCAATTGCAGCTTGCGAAGGTGCTTTGCTTATCGTTGATGCTGCTCAAGGTATTCAAGCCCAAACCATTTCTAATTTGTATTTGGCATTGGAGCACGATTTGGAAATTATTCCAGTTCTGAATAAAATGGATCTTCCCGGTGCAATGCCCGAAGAAGTGAAAGACCAAATTGTGGAGCTTATTGGTTGCAAACGCGACGATATTTTAGCAGCTTCGGGTAAAACCGGAATGGGTGTTCATGATATTCTGAAAGCCATTGTTGATCGAGTTCCTGCACCAAAAGGTGACCCAGATGGACCATTGCAAGCATTGATTTTCGACTCAGTTTTCAACTCTTTTCGCGGTATTTACGCATACTTCCGCGTGATAAATGGTTCAATTAAAAAGGGTGATAAAGTAAAATTCATGTCAACCGGCAGTGAATATTTTGCCGATGAAATTGGCTTACTCCGTTTAAAACCAGAGGCGCGCAACGAAGTAAAAGCGGGCGATGTAGGTTACCTCATTTCGGGAATTAAAGAAGCGCGCGAAGTAAAAGTGGGTGATACCATTACGCATGTTGATCGTCCTTGCCTAGAACAGATTAAAGGTTTCGAAGATGTGAAACCAATGGTTTTTGCCGGGATTTTTCCAGTTGATACTGAGGATTACGAAGAGCTGCGATATTCGATGGAAAAGCTGCAACTCAACGATGCTTCTCTTACGTTTGAACCTGAATCATCAGCAGCCTTAGGTTTTGGATTTCGTTGCGGTTTCTTGGGAATGCTTCATATGGAGATTATCCAGGAACGCCTAGAACGTGAATTTAACATGACTGTTATTACAACGGTTCCCAACGTTTCATACAAGGCATTCAAAACGAACGGCGAAGAATTGGTAGTAAACAACCCAACCGATCTTCCCGACCCAAGTAAACTCGACCGAATTGAAGAACCATATATCCGAGCACAAATAATTACCAAGTCTGAATATACGGGCTCCATCATGACCTTGTGTATTCAGAAACGTGGTATGCTTATCAACCAAAATTACCTCACAACAGACCGTGTAGAGTTGGTTTTCGAGATGCCAATGGGAGAAATCGTATTTGATTTCTACGACAAACTAAAATCGCTTTCACGTGGTTATGCTTCATTCGATTATCATCCAATTGATTACCGCGAGTCCAAATTGATAAAACTCGATTTGATGTTGAATGGCGAACCGGTTGATGCTTTGTCATCTCTTATTCACCGTGACAATGCCTATGATTTCGGGAAGAAAATTTGCGAGAAGTTGAAAGAACTCATCCCGAAACAACAATTCGAAATTGCTATTCAGGCTTCCATTGGAGCAAAAGTTATTGCCCGCGAAACGGTGAAAGCCATGCGTAAAGACGTGACCGCTAAGTGTTATGGTGGTGATATTTCACGTAAACGTAAGCTCCTCGAAAAGCAAAAAGAAGGTAAGAAACGTATGCGCCAAGTAGGTTCTGTTGAGGTTCCGCAATCGGCATTTATGGCGGTGCTAAAATTGGATTAATAGCATAATACATATTCTTGAAAACCCGCTCCTGCATTGCTTGAGCGGGTTTTTGTTTTTTAGATTGATTCAATTAATTTTATCCATTATCTAGTTTAAACTTTATCGTATGTTATTATGGAAATTAGCATTAGTCAAAAGGATATTCAATATCGAATATTTACCATTCGCGGGCTTCAGGTTATAGTAGATCGAGACCTCGCAGCACTTTATGGTGTAGAAACCAAGGTACTAAACCAAGCTGTGAAGCGAAATTTGAATCGCTTCCCTTCGACTTTTCGATTTCAACTCACTAATAATGAGGTCCTTGAACTGGTCACAAATTGTGACCGGTTCGAAAATTTGAAGCATTCATCTGTTCTACCTTTTGCATTTACAGAACAAGGAGTTGCTATGGTTTCAGCAATACTTAAAAGCGACATAGCGGTTCAAGTAAGCATTCAAATTATGGAAACATTTGTACAGTTGA
>JBIKOC010000193.1:0-4476 GCA_044358335.1 Flavobacteriales bacterium
TGGAACCGTTGGGAAGAAATCGGCCATCCAGGTGCTACTTAATTTTGATCATCCGGATGAAATCATCCCTAGAAAAGTGATTGAGGATGAATTACTCGAATTTGAACCTTCCATAAAAGGAGAACTTAAATGGAACGATAAACGAACACTCGAATTTGTTCCTTCTAAACCACTCGAAAGTGATCAGGAATATTATTGCACGTTTCGACTAGGAGAATTACTTGATACGCTGCCAAAGAAATTCCGAAAATTCGTTTTTAAATTCCGCACCTACAAACAAGATTTTCGGGTCGATTACGATGGATTAAGTCCGCTTTCTAATAATGATCCGCTTTGGCAACATATAAGTGGGCGCATTCAAGCAAACGATGATATCGACTCATCTGGTATCATGAAAATGGTTACTGCAAGTCAAGATGGTCGTGAGTTGAAAATTAAATGGGATTTACAGGAAATTAATTGGGGAAGTCACTTAGCGCAATTTACCATCGATAGCATTCGCCGTGGTGAAAATGCTGGAAAAGTGCATGTCGAAATTGAAGGAAATTCCATAGGCGTAGACCGACAAGATAAACGCGATTTTGTAGTACCATCAATGGGAGATTTTAATGTTCAAAATGCAACGGTAGAACAATATCCAGAGCAAAGTATATTGATTCAATTTAGCGATCCGATTCGAAATGGACAACAGTTGCAAGGTATGCTTCGAATTGAAGGACAGCCCGAACCGCGCATTATTTTAGAAGATAATTCCATTCGTTTATTTCCTGCATTAAAATTAAAAGGAACGTATAAAATTTTAGTGAGTGCAGGTATTGAAAATGTTTGGGGATTCCGCATGAATAAAGGAGAAACAGTTTCGGTAGAATTTCTTCCTCTTAAGCCTAATATTCGAATGATTAGTCAGGGTGTTATTTTACCTGATGCTGGAAAATTGTTTTTTCCTTTTGAAGCTGTGGGTTTGAAAGCTGTGGATGTGCAGGTGTATAAACTGTATGAAAATAATATCTTACAATTTCTACAAGTCAATGATTTAAATGGACAGGATGAATTATTACGTGTTGGAAAAAAAGTTCTTTCCAAAAAAATCGATCTTAAATATGATACCATCACGGATCTTGAATTTTGGCATCGTTACGCTATTGATTTAGGTAGTCTTATTCGTACCGAACCGGGGGCTATGTATCGCGTGAAATTGTTCATGCAAAAAGATTATGCTGTTTGGGATTGTCCGGCAGTAAATCCGGGTGATGAGGAAGATGAGGAATATTATGAAGAAAAAGCACCGGAAGTAGATTTCACACAATACCGTCAAGACGATGGCACAGATGAGAATTATTCGTGGGATTATGTTTATGAGAGTGATTATTCAAATGATCCATGTGAAAAGAGTTATTACCGCGAACGTCGCTACGGTCACAATGTGCTTGCATCTGATTTAGGTGTTATTGTGAAACGCGAACCTAATGGGAAGCTACATGTGGTTGTAAATAATCTGCTAACGACTCAGCCTGTTTCGAATGCAACCGTGTTATTTTATAATTATCAGCAACAAGTAATTGCTCAAGGCACGACAGACGCGCAAGGAATGATTGAACGAACTCCTGCTATTAAACCTTTTGTAATAGTTGTTAAAAGTGGCGCGCAGCGAGGTTATATGAAGTTAGATGAGGGCACATCATTATCGTTGAGCAATTTTGATGTGGATGGACGAACTTCCGAAAAAGGAATTAAAGGATTTATTTATGGTGAGCGTGGTGTTTGGCGTCCGGGTGATTCTTTGTATTTGAATTTCATTTTAGAAGATCCGCGGCACAGTGTTCCGACAAGGCATCCAGTAACCATGGAATTGATGAATCCGATGGGACAAGTAGTGAATAAACTCACTCGAACCGAATCGGTGAATGGTTTCTATGATTTCAGAACAGCTACTAATCCCGAAGCTCCAACAGGTAATTGGTTAGCACAGGTGCATGTGGGAAATCGCAGTTTTACTAAGAATATCAAGATTGAAACGGTTAAACCTAATCGACTAAAACTGTATATGAATTTTGGTGGAAAGATGTTGAAGAAATCGGCTCAAAAAGACACCGCGCGTTTAGAAGTAAAATGGTTACATGGAGCAGTTGCCCGGAATTTAAAAGCAGATGTAGAAGTAAGTGTATCGCAAGCCAGTACTACATTTGAGAAATATCCGAATTATTGTTTTGATGATGCATTGAAAGGATTCGAATCGCGTAAATTAACTTTGTTTGATGGTAATTTAAATGAACGAGGATTAGCGGTTTTCTCCACCAAATTAGATGCAGGACAATCGGCTCCGGGATTTTTACGAGCAAACTTTTTCACCCGTGCTTTTGAAGAAGGTGGTGATTTTAGCACCGATCGTTTTTCAATCCTCTATTCACCCTATACAAGCTATGCTGGGATTCGTGTTCCAGAATCGAATGGTCGCCGCGATGTGCTCGAAACAGGAAAAGAAAATACCATTCAAATCGCATCTGTTCGTGAAGATGGTACTCCAGGAATATCACGTTTACAAGTGAAAGTATATAAGCTTAATTGGCAGTGGTGGTGGGATCGTTACGATGATGATATCAATTATTACTTAAGTCGCCCGGGGATATATTCAGTGTATGATTCGACCTATTCAACCAGCAATGGAAAAGCCGAATTGAAACTCAATTTTGATGAGAAATCTTGGGGACGATATTTAATTCGTGTGACCGACTTGCAATCGGGACATGCAAGTGGAAAGGTGGTGTATTTTGAAAGTCCGTGGTGGCAGCGTGGAAACAGCGGCGGGACTCAATTTGCAAGTATGTTGAGTTTCTCGAGCGATAAAGAAAGCTATCGGGCAGGGGAGAAGGTTAAGTTGAGTATTCCAAGTGCAGGTAAAGGAAAAGCCTTGATTTCGATTGAAAGCGGTGAACGCATTCTTCAAAAGTTTTGGGTTGATACCGAAAAAGGAGAAACACATGCCGAGTTCACCTGTACAGCCGAAATGGCGCCTAATGCTTACGTATTTGTGACGTTGCTGCAACCTCATGGAACTGTTCAAAACGATTTGCCTATGCGTTTGTATGGAATTATTCCTTTGTCGGTTGAAGATCCCGCCACGCATTTAGAACCACTCATTCAAATGGCAGATGTGCTTGTTCCTGAAAGTACAGCTAAAATCACTGTGAAGGAAAAAAATGGCAAGCCAATGACATACACGCTTGCATTGGTAGATGAAGGTTTGCTTGATTTAACACGCTTTCAAACACCACAACCTTGGGATGAATTTTATCAGAAAGAAGCATTACGTGTTAAAACTTGGGATTTATATGATTGGGTAATTGGTGCTTATGGAGGAAAATTAAATCGGATTTTAAGTATTGGTGGTGATGGTTCCGGATTAAATGGAAAACAAGCGAAAGCCAATCGTTTCAAGCCTGTAGTGCGTTTTGTTGGGCCATTTTATTTACCTGCAAAAGGTTCACAAACTCATTCCTTAAATCTCCCACAATATGTTGGATCGGTTCGGGTAATGGTTGTTGCAGGAAATGCTGGTGCTTATGGCAATGCCGAGAAAACTGTTCCGGTAAAGAAACCATTGATGGTATTGGCTACACTGCCTCGTGTTGTTGGTCCTGATGAGTCGATTAGTTTGCCCGTTAACGTATTTGCTATGGAGGAAACTATTAAAAATGTTTCCGTTCAAGTAGAAGTAAATAATTTATTGGTGATGGATGGTTCAGCAGTTCAATCGACTCATTTTGATTTGCCAGGTGATCAGGTGTTGAATTTTAAAATGAAAGTCGCTCAACGTGTTGGAATTGCTCGAATTAAAGTCACTGCGAAATGTGGTAAAGAAACAGCAATTCAAGATTTTGAAGTGGATGTTCGCCCTTCGAATTCTCCCTTTACTGAAATAAATCGGGTGAAATTGGAACCTGGAAAAGAAGTGAGTTTAGATTTACCATTTACAGGCTTAGATGGAAGTCATTCGCTTAGTTTAGAATCTTCGCTATTGCCTGTTGATATTAGCAAACGGATGAATTATTTGATTCAATATCCGCATGGATGTATTGAACAAACAACTTCATCAGCATTTCCGCAATTAGCAATGCAATCGGTATTAGATTTAAGTGCGAAAGAGCAAATCAAAATCACCAATCACATTAAAGCAGCATTGAGCCGTATCGCTTTATTTCAGACACATTCAGGAGCTTTTTCTTATTGGCCAGGTGAAGGAACAGCATCGGAATGGGGCACAAATTACGCTGGACATTTTATGTTAGAAGCTGAACGATTGGGTTATACACTTCCTGTTGGGATGAAAAATCGTTGGGTGAAATATCAAGTGAACGAAGCACAAAACTTCTCTGAAACGCGCATCACCTCAAGCGAACAGCTAACGCAAGCTTATCGTTTATACACCTTAGCTTTATCAGGTAGTCCCGAATTAGGAGCGATGAACCGGTTAAGAGA
>JBIKOC010000006.1:0-15009 GCA_044358335.1 Flavobacteriales bacterium
GTACGACAACCTAAGCAATTCACAAGCGCATTACGAGCAAACCGGTCCTGAAATCTGGGAGCAAACCGAAGGTAAAATCACGCATTTAGTTGTTGGTGTTGGAACCGGCGGAACTATTTGTGGAACCGGTCGCTACTTGAAAGAGAAAAACCCAAACATCAAAATTCTGGGAATCGATACATATGGATCGGTTTTCAAGAAATATAAAGAAACCGGCATCTTCGATAAGAACGAAATCTATCCATACATCACCGAGGGAATCGGGGAAGATTTTCTACCTCAGAATGTCGATTTTAATGTAATCGACCACTTCGAAAAAGTAACCGATAAAGACGCTGCCGTAATGACTCGTCGTATTCCGCGTGAAGAAGGAATTTTTGCCGGAAACTCAGCTGGATCGGCCATGGCTGGACTGATTCAGATGAAAGATATGTTCAAAGAAGGCGATGTGGTGGTGGTGATTTTCCACGATCATGGTACTCGTTACTTAGGTAAAATGTTCAACGACGATTGGATGCGCGATCGCGGATTCTTGGAAGAGAAATCTCCAAAAGCAATCGACCTCATCGAACGCCACAAACATTTAAAATTAGTCACAGTTGATGCAGAAGATTCAGTGGGCGAAGCCTTTGCCATTATGCGCAAATTTGATGTGTCTCAAATCCCTGTGAAGTCGGGTGACGAATTTATAGGCTCTTTAAGCGACAGTCACTTATATGCAAGCATTTGCGACAATCCCGAATTGAAACAAGCTCGTGTGAGTGAACTCATGCAAAAATCATTTCCTTTCGTAAGTCCGCAATCTAAATTGGAGGAAGTATCGAAGCAAATAAACCGCGAAAATGAAGCTGTTTTAGTTCGCGATATGCTTGGAGCGGTTCATATTATTACCAAGTACGACATCATCGAAGCGCTCGGTTAATCCTCGGCTTTAGGTTCTGTCGTTGAACCACCAAATTTTTTACTTACCCATTGTAGGAGCTTCTGGAGATTCTTTTCCAGGAGCTCTTTTCCTGATTCGGCTATTCGTCCCATCAACAAACTTGCGGCAAGTCCAAGACCGCTTATTATTAGGTCTTTTTTTCTGTCCTCAAAAGGCAAAACTTGCATAAGTAAAATGGAAGGATAGTTCCGTCTTAAATACTCCATCCGATCACCAATTGCTTTTTCGGAATTACGCACCTCCATTCGTAAGCGAGATTGCTCCAAATGTAAATCGTTGAGGTTTTCGATTTTACGCTTCTTCATCTTCTTCCGTTTGCTTGCGTTCATATAAAATCCGGATTATCGAATTGACAATCGTGCGGGCAAATAACTTTTCTCTGAAAACGAAAACGATTGCAAAAGCCAAGAAATAGAGTCCAGCCACAATCGCAAAACCGGCCAGTTGGCTATGAAGCAAATCGCTTAGATAAAATCCTAACATGAAGCTCACGAACAACAAGCCAAAAAAGAAAAGGAGAGCTAGAATAACTCCAATCACTAAATAGGCAACGATTCGGGCAATTTTTTCGAATGCAAGTGCTCGCGTTAGATCGAGTCGGTTTTGAATATAATCAACCAATAAATCGCGTAAATCGGCGAAAAATCGGGATTTATCTGGGTCATTCACCATACTATAAAGGTATTATTTTAATGGGTTTGATAAGCTTGAGAAGTTTCAATATAGATTATTAGAATCTAGATTTTTGGATGAATTTTTAAGGAAAGAGAATTCACATTTAAGCAGGGTTTTATTTGTAATCATTCTACCTTATTTCCAAATGCAAATGTTTGTACATTTGGGCGCAAAATTCGGGCGGAATCGTTGAACACATTCACTAAAACTGTGTTACATCATTCGCCAAAACTAAGACTCATGAACGGAACAAGCGAATACATCCCGCTACTGATACAATTGGTTTTTGCTGCGGGCTTTGTACTATTGGTGCTCGTAGTTACCCACCTTATCGGTCCTAAACGCAAAGGAGATCGCAAACTCGAAAGCTTTGAGTGTGGTATTGAATCCAAAGGAAACGCTCGTTTACCTTTCTCCATTAAATATTTCCTCACGGCTATTCTTTTCGTTTTGTTCGATGTGGAGGTAATCTTTTTCTATCCATGGGCAACCAACTTCCGCGAATTTGGAATGGATGGCTTTATCAGTATGTTAATTTTTGTTGCTTTCTTCCTTCTAGGATTTCTCTATCTATGGAAGAAAGACGCATTCAAATGGGAATAATCCAACAAAACACAAAGCAATATGAGTGATTTGAAGATGGTGGAAGCACCAGCAGGTGCTGAAGGACAAGGTTTCTTTGCTACTAGTCTGGATACAGTAATTGGTCTGGCACGAGCTAATTCCATTTGGCCTTTGCCGTTCGCAACTTCTTGCTGTGGAATTGAGTTCATGGCAACCATGGGGTCTAATTACGATTTAGCTCGTTTTGGATCTGAGCGTTTGAGTTTCTCTCCTCGCCAAGCCGATTTGTTGATGGTGATGGGAACCATTGCTAAAAAAATGGCTCCAGTTCTTAAACACGTTTACGAGCAAATGGCCGAACCACGTTGGGTGATTTCAGTTGGAGCTTGTGCTTCAAGTGGTGGGATTTTCGATACATATAGTGTTCTTCAAGGGATCGACCGAGTAATTCCGGTTGATGTATATGTTCCCGGTTGTCCACCACGTCCAGAACAAATCATCGATGGCATCTTAAAAATCCAGGAACTCGTGAAAAACGAAAGCCTGCGCCGCCGCAATCAACCCGAATACAAAGCTTTACTTGCCTCATACGGCATCGAATAATATGGCACTGACCCAAGAAATAACCCTGAGTCGACTTCAGGATAAATTTGGAGACGCGATTCTCAGTCACGACGAGCCCTTTGGTTTACTTACCATCGAAGTGCCTGCTGATCGTAATCTGGATGTAATCGGTTTTCTGAAAAACGAAGCTGATTTAGCTTTCGGATACCTGACCGATTTATGTGCTGTTCACATGCCTGATCAAAAAGGACGTGAGATCGCCGTTGTGTATCATCAGCACAGCCTTACCAACAATGTTCGTATTCGAATCAAATGCTGGATTCCGGATGCAAACCCTGAAATTGCTTCTGCAACTGTATTATTTGCTGCTGCTAATTGGATGGAACGCGAAACGTACGATTTCTATGGTGTGCGCTTTCAAGGTCATCCAAACCTAAAACGCATTCTCAATGTAGATCACATGGAGATTTTCCCCATGTTGAAACAATACCCGCTGGAAGATTCTTCCCGCGAAGATAAAGACGACCGTTTCTTTGGACGTTAACACGAAATTCATGGCAGAACAATCGATTTTCGGCGAAGAGAACATACAATCGGAGAATAAGCAATACAACACGCTTAATCTCGGACCTACTCACCCGGCTACTCACGGGGTTTTTCAAAATATTTTGCAAATGGACGGTGAGATCATCATGAGCTCCGAAGCTACCATTGGCTATATCCATCGTGCATTTGAAAAACTAGCAGAGCATCGCCCTTTTTATCAAGTAACACCTATCACCGACCGACTTAATTATTGCTCTTCACCGATTAATAACATCGGTTGGCATTTAACGGTTGAGAAACTTTTAGGTGTTCAAACTCCAAAACGCGTTGATTACATGCGAGTAATCGTGATGGAGCTTTCTCGTATCGCCGACCACATCGTTTGCAATACAGTTATTGGCGTGGATACTGGAGCTTTAACTGGTTTCACTTACATGTTCCAAGAACGCGAACGCATCTACGATATTTTCGAGCAAATGTGTGGCGCCCGCTTAACGACTAACATTGGTCGTATTGGTGGTTTCGAACGCGATTTCAGTTCGAAAACTATTCAAATGATTCGTGATTTCATTTCCGGATTTCCGAAACGTTTCGATGAGTTCGAAGGCATGCTTTTGCGTAACCGAATCTTCATGGATCGCATCATTAATGTAGGTCCTATTTCGGGTGAACGTGCTTTGGAATATAGCTTCAGCGGTCCGAATTTACGTGCTGCAGGAGTTGATTATGATGTTCGAGTGATGAATCCGTATTGCTCATACAACGATTTCGATTTCACTATTCCTGTTGGAACCAGTGGAGATACATACGATCGTTTTTGTGTGCGTCAAGCCGAAATTCGCGAAAGCTTGAAAATTATCGAGGCTGCTTTAAACAATATGCCCGAAGGAAACTTTGTTGCCGACTGCCCCGAATTCTATCTTCCTGCCAAGAAAGACGTGTATTCTAGCATGGAAGCACTCATTTGGCATTTCAAAATTGTGATGGGCGAAGTAGATCTTCCTAAAGGCGAAGTTTACCATTCGGTTGAAGGAGGAAATGGAGAAGTTGGTTATTACCTCATTTCTGATGGTGGTCGAACTCCTTATCGACTTCACTTCCGCCGTCCTTGTTTCATTTACTATCAGGCTTATCCGGAAATGATCAAAGGTTCGATGCTTTCCGATGCCATCCTTACTATGTCGAGTATGAACGTCATTGCCGGCGAACTCGACGCTTAAAATTTATCGAATGTCAGCACATCCAACAGGAACGCATTCCTTCGACCCAGCCCTCCGATCTCAGCTGAAATTCAGCGAGGACGCGATGGCTACTATTCAGAAAATCATCAGCCGCTATCCCGAAGGGAAAAGTAAATCGGCCTTATTGCCTATTCTTCATATTGCTCAAGCCGAAAATGAAGGATGGTTAAGTCCGGAAGCGATGGATTTAGTTGCTCAAATTTTGGGAATCCAAGCCATTGAAGTGTTTGAAGTTGCTTCGTTCTATTCAATGTACAACCTACAACCAGTAGGAAAATGTCATTTGGAAGTATGCCGTACTTCTTCTTGTTGGGCTCGCGGGGCTGAAGACATTGTTGATTACATCAGTAAAAAACTCAACATCAAAATTGGGGAAACGACAACTGACGGAATGTTCACACTGAAGACAGTGGAGTGTTTAGGTTCTTGTGGAAGTGCTCCCATGCTTCAGTGTGGTGCCGAATACCACGAAAACCTTACCGAAGCCAAAGTGGATGCTTTACTCGATCGCTTCAAAAGCGAAAACAAGCGCCGCAACTACACCGATCTTGATTACAAAAACAGTAAGTAATAGCGCGCATCATGGGTAGAAAACTGCTGTTAACACACGAAAACGTACCGGGCATTCAAACATATGAAGTATATCGCTCCAAAGGCGGGTATGCATCTGTGGAGAAAGCCATCAAAACCATGACTCCCGAAGCTATCGTCGAAGAAGTGAAAACTTCCGGATTACGTGGACGCGGTGGAGCCGGTTTCCCAACTGGAATGAAATGGAGCTTCCTCGCTAAACCCGAAGGAGTTGCTCGTTATCTCGTTTGCAATGCCGACGAATCCGAACCGGGAACTTTCAAGGATCGTTACCTGATGGAGCATATTCCACATTTGCTCATCGAAGGGATGATTACTTCCAGCTTCGCTTTAGGTGCAAATACCTCTTATATATACATCCGCGGAGAATATTTCTATGTTGCCCGCATCCTTGAAACTGCTATCGCCGAAGCATACGCAAATGGCTGGCTAGGAAAAAACATCTTGGGTTCAGGTTACGACCTAGATTTATACGTGCAAGTGGGTGGTGGAGCATACATCTGTGGAGAAGAAACCGCATTGCTTGAATCACTCGAAGGAAAACGTGGAAATCCACGTATCAAACCTCCATTTCCCGCTATTGCTGGATTGTATGGTTGTCCAACGGTTGTAAATAACGTAGAAACCATTGCTGCCGTTGTTCCAATCGTGAACGATGGTGGTGAAGCCTATTCTAAAATTGGAGTTGGTCGTTCAACGGGAACAAAATTGATTTCTGCTTCTGGAAACATCAACAAACCGGGCGTTTACGAAATTGAACTCGGCTTACCAGTAGAAGAATTTATTTTCTCTGATGAATACTGTGGAGGAATAGCCAATGGAAAACGCATGAAAGCATGTGTTCCTGGCGGATCTTCTGTTCCAATTCTTCCCGATTACCTAGTGTGCAAAACAGCAGCAGGTGAACCTCGCTTGATGACTTATGAATCGCTTTCAGATGGTGGTTTTGCAACCGGATCTATGTTGGGTTCTGGAGGATTTATCGTGTACGACGAAAATCAATGTATCGTTCGTAATACTTGGAACTTCAGCCGTTTTTACCATCACGAAAGTTGTGGTCAGTGCAGCCCTTGCCGCGAAGGAACGGGTTGGATGGAAAAAGTGCTTCATCGTTTAGAAAAAGGGTTGGGCAACATGGACGATATCGACCTTTTGGTTGATGTAGCTCGCCGAATCGAAGGAAATACCATTTGTCCGCTGGGTGATGCTGCTGCTTGGCCTGTTGCTGCTGCTGTTCGTCACTTCCGCCACGAATTCGAATACCACGTGAATTTCCCTGATAAAGTGAAAGATCCGAAACACGGACAACGTGAACCTATTATGCCCGTAGCTCCGGCTCCGGTCAACGCTTAATTTGACGCATGTATCTATGGACTTGCTGAAAGTAACGATCGACAATCAAACCATCGAGGTTCCTCCGGGAACTACGATTCTTCAGGCTGCCCGTTTAATCGGGAAAGAAGTGGCACCGCCTGCTATGTGCTATTATACGAAGCTCAAAACTTCGGGAGGATACTGCCGAACCTGTATTGTAAAAGTGAGCAAAGGCTCGGAAAAAGATCCGCGTCCGATGCCAAAACTGGTTGCTTCTTGCCGTACCACTGTGATGGACGGAATGGAAGTTCAAAACTACACTTCTCCTGAAGTAGTTGATGCACGTAAAGGAGTAGTTGAATTTCTATTGATTAATCATCCGCTCGATTGCCCTGTTTGCGATCAGGCTGGCGAATGTCACTTGCAAGATCTTTCTTACGAAAACGGAAAAAGCAAAAGTCGTTACGAATTCGAACGTCGTACGTTTGAACGTATTGATATAGGTGAAAAAATCCAACTTCACATGAACCGTTGCATTATGTGCTTCCGTTGTGTGAAAGTGGCCGACCAACTTACTCCAGGCCGCGTACATGGTGTAATCAATCGAGGTGATGTGGCTGAAATTAGCACCTACATTCAAAACTCCGTTGATAACGAATTCTCCGGCAACATGATAGATGTTTGTCCGGTGGGGGCCTTAACAGACAAATCCTTTCGTTTCAAAAGTCGTGTGTGGTTCCTTAAACCATTTGATGCACACCGCAATTGCGACAATGAAAAGTGTACCGGTAAGGCAGTTATCTGGAAATACGGCAATGCTATTTACCGGGTAACAGGACGTAAAGATCAATGGGGCGAAGTGGAAGATTTCATCTGCAACACCTGTCGTTACGATAAGAAAGAACTAAGCGATTGGACTGAAGAAGGACCGCGTATGATAGATCGTCATTCGGTTATTTCGGCCAATCACTATGAAAAAGGAACAAAGTATGTGGCTTCTCCGGAATCCCTTCCAAACAAACAACTGAGCTGATATGGACATGCTGTTTTTACTCGATAAAACGGTCATTGCGTTTATCGCATTTGCCATCACGCTGCTCATTGCTACATACAGCACGTATGCTGAACGTAAAATTGCAGCATTCATGCAAGATCGCGTTGGTCCGGATCGTGCGGGGCCATTCGGAATTCTTCAACCATTAGCTGATGCGGGTAAATTCTTCTTTAAAGAGGAAATTATCCCGAATGCATCCGATAAACTCTTGTTCATTGCAGGTCCTGGAATCGCCATGCTAACGGCATTAATGACCAGCGTAGTTATTCCTTGGGGTGATACGTTGAACATTGCCGGTCGTGAAATTTCGCTTCAAGTTTCGGATCTCAACATCGGTGTACTCTACATTTTTGGTGTGGTTTCTTTGGGGGTGTATGGAATCATGATTGGCGGATGGGCTTCTAATAACAAGTTCGCGCTACTCGGTGCTATTCGTGCTTCTTCGCAAATGATCAGCTATGAGTTGAGCATGGGCTTGGCGCTGATTGCCTTGATCATGATGACTGGGACTTTGAGTCTTAAGGAAATTGTGGATCAACAACACGGAATGAATTGGAACATTTTCTACCAACCATTCGGTTTCTTGCTTTTTGTGGTGTGTGCTTTTGCAGAATGTAATCGTACTCCTTTCGACTTACCTGAATGTGAAACGGAATTAGTAGGTGGATATCACACCGAATATTCTTCCATGAAATTAGGATTCTTCATGTTTGCCGAGTACATCAACATGTTCATCTCATCGGCGTTCATGGCTAGCTTGTACTTTGGAGGATATAACTTCCCGTTCATGGATAGTCTGGGATTAGATCAAAACATCATTACCATAATAGGTGTATTCGTATTCTTCCTCAAAATTTTCGCATTCATTTTCTTGTTCATGTGGATTCGCTGGACTTTACCACGTTTCCGTTACGATCAATTGATGCGTTTGGGCTGGCAATTCATGATTCCACTCGCGTTGTTTCACCTTTTTGCTACCGGAGCAGTTTTGCTTTGGGCTGATAAATAAGACTGTTCATTTATTTCTGAAGACAGAAAAACATGCAACTCACCAACCGATCGAAAGTCGTATCCGATAAAAAAATGACCCTTTCTGAAGGCAGCTATTTGCCTGCGGTTTTAAAGGGAATGGCGGTTACACTAAAACACTTTTTTAAACGTCCCGCTACGCTTAAATATCCTGAAGAAACTCGTGAGTTTAGCGATGTTTATCGCGGAAAACACGTACTGAAGCGTGATGAAAATGGAGCTGAACGTTGCACTGCCTGTGGATTGTGCGCGGTTTCTTGTCCGGCAGAAGCCATAACAATGGTTGCTGATGAACGCAAGAAAGGTGAAGAGAATCTTTACCGCGAAGAGAAATATGCAGCAATCTATGAGATCAATATGTTACGTTGTATTTTCTGTGGATTGTGCGAAGAAGCCTGTCCGAAACAAGCCATTTTCCTCACCCAAGAGATTGTTCAATCTGATTATGAACGTGACGATTTCATTTTTGGAAAGGACCGTTTAGTAGAAGGTGTTGAAGCTTCTAAACGAATTGATATCACGAAACGCCAGGACCGCTAATCATTCCTCCCCTAAATCATAAAATTCCGCTATTTTCGCGCCCGATACTAAGCTATGACACCGATCGCCTTCCTTATTCTTGCAGCACTTACCATTGGCTCCGCGCTGATGGTGGTATTCTCCAAGAATCCGATCTACAGCGTGCTTTGGCTGGTGATCTGTTTCTTTTCCATCACCGGACATTACATCCTGCTTGACGCCGGATTTCTCGGGATTGTCAACTTGATCGTTTATGCAGGAGCCATCATGGTGCTCTTCCTTTTCGTGATCATGTTGCTCAATCTCAATAAAGACACAGAACCACATAAACCCATGTTGCTCAAAGCGGCTGCTGTTTTTTCGGCATGCTTACTCATGATTATTTTGGCTGCATCACTTCGTGAATACGATACACGACCAGCAACCATGATTACCGAAGAATTTGGTACTGCAAAAGGAGTTGGCAAAGTGCTATTCAAAGATTTTCTCCTACCATTCGAAGTTGCTTCTATTCTGTTCATTTCGGCCATGGTAGGCGCAGTTATTTTGGGTAAAAAACACGTTAACGACTGATCATGGAAGAACTACAGAATTCCTTCCGCGAAATCGGCATTCATCACTACCTCTTCCTGAGCGCGATTCTTTTCTCGATTGGGGTGATGGGCGTTCTTCTCCGCCGAAACTTTATCATCATCTTCATGTCTATTGAGCTCATGTTGAATGCTGTAAATATCCTCCTTGCTGCCTTCTCTCGTTTTCACGGAGACCAGTCGGGACAAGTGTTTGTCTTCTTTATCATGGTGGTTGCCGCGGCCGAAGTTGCTGTTGGTTTAGGCATCTTGGTAATGATATATCGGAACATCCGATCGACCGACATTAATGCATTGAGAAACTTGAAATGGTAACGCACCGGCAGCACGCTTGAATATGAAAGACTTAGCCTGGTTGATTCCCGCACTCCCGCTGATCGGATTCCTGTTCAGCATCTTCTTTGGAAAACGTCTTCCGAAGAATCTTTTAGCATCTGTTGCTTCTGTGGCCGTTTTAGTGCCATTCATTCTTACTGTTTCGATCTTTATTCCGTTTGTCAATACACTTGATGCAGAACCAATCCGCATCTTGTTGGGTGAATGGATTCAAATTGGAAAACTATCTGTTAACTACAGCTTCCAACTCGATCAGCTCTCCTTAATGATGATGCTGGTAATTACTGGTGTTGGATTCCTCATCCATGTGTATTCTGCTGGATACATGCACGACGATCCTGGTTTTAGCCGATTCTTTGCCTACCTCAATCTCTTCATATTCTTCATGTTGATTTTGGTGATGGGAAGCAATTACATCATGCTTTTCATCGGTTGGGAAGGTGTAGGATTGTGTTCCTACTTACTCATCGGTTTCTGGTATAAAAACCCCGAATACAACAAAGCGGCGAACAAAGCATTCATCATGAACCGTATTGGAGACTTGGGATTGCTATTGGGGATCTTCTTACTGTATTTGCGTTTTTCAACGTTAGAATACAATCGTATTTCATTGGAAGCTCTCGAAATCATGTCGGGAGATCCAATTATCCGCAATGCAACATTGTTATTGTTTGTAGGAGCTATTGGTAAATCTGCTCAATTGCCATTATTCACTTGGCTTCCGGATGCGATGGCTGGTCCAACTCCAGTTTCGGCACTCATCCACGCTGCAACCATGGTAACAGCCGGTGTTTACTTGATTATTCGTAGCAATGTGCTCTTTACTTTAGCACCTTTCACCCAAGAAATCATCATGATTGTTGGCTTGTGCACGGCGCTTTTTGCAGCAAGTATCGGCCTCAAACAGAACGACATCAAGAAAGTTCTAGCCTATTCAACGGTTTCGCAATTGGGCTATATGTTTTTTGCACTTGGATTAGGAGCTTATTCGGCTGCCTATTTCCATTTGTTTACCCACGCCTTCTTTAAAGCCTTATTGTTCCTTGGGTCTGGTTCGGTTATTCACGCCATGGGCGGCGAACAAGACATTCGCAAAATGGGTGGATTGAAAAAAGCACTTCCGATAACTCACTTCACCTTCCTCATTGGAACGATTGCTATTGCAGGTATTCCTCCTCTTGCAGGATTCTTCTCGAAAGACCAAATATTGGCATCAGCATTTGCACACAATCCGGTACTTTGGATTTTAGGTGTTTGCGGAGCCTTGATGACAGCATTCTACATGTTCCGCTTGTATTACCTCACCTTCTTTGGTTCATTCCGCGGAACGCACGAACAAGAACATCACTTGCACGAATCGCCTAAATCGATGACTATTCCATTGGTGATTTTAGCAATCTGTTCTTGCCTTGCAGGATTTGTCAATATTCCAGAAGTATTGGGCGGTACACATTGGTTAGATCGTTTCTTCGAACCAATTTTAGCTGGTTCATCTCTTATTTTGGAAGATTTCGGTGTAGAACACCATCTTTCTCATTCGCTCGAAATCATCTTAATGGTGGTTTCTGTTTCAGCAGTTCTAGGCGTTATTGGTTATGCTTGGATTCGTTACAAAAAGAACGGACATATTCCTGCTGCCGAAGGAGAACATATTTCTGCTTTTGAGAAACTCCTAGTAAATAAATACTACATCGATGAGCTTTATGACACAGTCGTAGCTAATCCAGTAGTTTCAGCATCCAAAGGCATTTATAAATTCCTCGAATTAAACGTCATCGATCGCATTGTGAACGGTGTTGGACAACTCGTTGTGTTGGGTTCCCGCACAGCTCGGTTCTTACAAACGGGGAATGTCGGTTTTTACATTTTCGCAATGGTGATCGGAGTTTTGGTCATTCTTGCGGCTAACAGCTTTCTGAACTGAGCATGATAACAGCTGCCCTCATCGCGTTTCCGTTCCTGGCTGCCCTTCTGCTGTTTTTGCTTCCTGCAAATGCGGCAAAAAAAGGCGCCCTTGTTGCCACCCTCATTCAGGCAGCCTTTACGGCCTATGTCATCTTCCTGTTCGACATCAACGAACACCGAAGCTTGCTTTCTAACGAACAGTTTATTCTGTCCGAAAACTGGATCTCTACCATGGGAATTCGCTTCTTCGTCGGGCTCGACGGACTAAGCATGCTCATGGTTATTTTGACCAATTTCCTTCTACCACTTATCGTCCTCACAACTTGGAACCGAGAATTCCGCAATCCGCGCCTTTTCTATTTTCTTATGTTGATGATGCAAAGTGCTTTGGTAGGCGTGTTCGTATCATTAGACGCATTCCTTTACTACATCTTCTGGGAATTAGCGCTTATTCCAATCTATTTCATCGTCCTCATCTGGGGTGGAGAAAATCGAGTGAAAATCACTTTCAAGTTCTTTATCTACACTTTACTTGGATCGCTACTCATGTTGGCGGCTATTATCTGGTTGTATCTTCAAACAACTGATCGTAGTTTTGGTATTGATGCTTTCTATGCATTACGCCTTGATCCAGTTGCACAACGTTGGATTTTCTGGGCATTCTTCATCGCCTACGCAATCAAAATTCCTTTACTACCATTCCATTCTTGGCAACCCGATACCTATACAACCGCACCCAATGCCGGTTCGATGCTACTTTCGGGTATCATGTTAAAAATGGGTATTTATTCCATCTTCCGTTGGATTCTACCTATCACTCCAATGGCTGTTAGTACATACACCGATGTGGTTTTAATCATGTGTGTAGTAGGAATTATCTATGCTTCTTGGATTGCCATCGGACAAAAAGATCTCAAGCGTTTGTTTGCTTGGTCGTCGATTGCTCACGTAGGACTAATAACAGCAGGTATTTTCACCCTTTCACGCACGGGTTTCCAAGGAGCAATGATTCAAATGCTGGCACACGGTGTTAACGTAGTTGGATTGTTCTTCGTAGCCGAAATCATTCAACAGCGGACTGGCACAAACGAAATCGCCAAGTTGGGCGGGATTCGTCAGTTAGCACCAGTGTTTGCGTCCTGCTTTATGGTGATCACCTTTGCCAGTGTAGCTTTACCTCTAACCAATGGCTTTATTGGAGAATTCTTGCTGCTTAGCTCATTGTACGATTACAGTTATTTATTTGCTGCATTTGCTGGTTTAACTGTCATTTTTGGAGCTGTTTATATGTTACGCGCCTACAAAACATCGATGCTTGGTGAGAATCCTGCTATCACGGTGTTTGCCGACCTTACCATTTCCGAAAAACTGGTGTTGTTCCCAATCGTTGGGCTCATCGTTTTCTTCGGATTGTTCCCTCAGTTTATTTTCAATCTCACAGATGAGTCGGTAAAGTACCTGCTCACCGAGATTTCTAATCACATGGTACCGAATCTCTGATATGTCTACACTGGTACTCCTGTCGCTTCTTGGCTTCCTAGTTCTGTTTCTTGGAGCCTTTCATCAGAAGAAACTTCTTCTGCCCGTAGCCATTTTAGGCTTGGTAGCAGCATTTTTTACCAACGCGCTCGATTGGGGAACCAATCACCTTTGGTATAACATGATGTTGTACGATAACTATGCGGTTTCTTTTACCGGATTGATGATTGTAACACTCATTCTGATTCTACTTATTGCTAGCTATCACTTTCGTAATGAAGACAGCCATGTGGCCGACATCTACGCCTTGATGATATTTGTGCTGGTTGGTGCATTAGTCATGACTTCGTATTCAAGTCTTGTCATGCTATTCGTAGGTATCGAAATCCTTTCAATTGCCCTGTATATCCTAGCAGGAAGTCGTCGAATGAATCTTGCATCTAACGAAGCTTCTTTGAAGTATTTCCTCATGGGAGCCTTTGCATCTGGATTCTTATTGTTTGGAATAACCTTAATGTATGGCGTTACCGGAAGTTTCGATTTAGCTGCCATTTCCGATTATGCCAACGGCACCGATGACCTTCCTATGATTTTCAACACGGGAGTTGTTTTAATTCTAATTGGTTTTGCCTTTAAAATTGGTGCTGTTCCTTTTCATTTTTGGACACCTGATGTATATCAAGGAGCACCAACGCTTATCACAGCTTTCATGGCTACTGTTGTTAAAACGGCTGGTATTGCAGCATTCTATCGCTTGTTCGATACTTGCTTCAGTGGAATTGATGGAGTATGGTACAATATCCTTTGGGTGATTGCTGTTGCGACCATCTTACTTGGGAACATTTCTGCAGTTATGCAAAGCGAAGCGAAACGTATGCTTGCATGGTCATCTGTAGCTCATGCAGGATATTTATTATTGCCAGTCTTAGCCTTGAATGAGCTTTCATCTTCTTCGATATTCTATTACACTGCTGCTTATTCAATTGCATCTGTAACTGCTTTCGGAGTACTTATCGCGATTAGTCAGTTTAACAACGAAATGCCGGTAGATAACTATAAAGGCTTGGCTAAGAACAATCCGATGATGACTTTAGCTCTTGTGGTTTCCATGTTCTCTTTGGCAGGAATTCCTCCATTGGCAGGTTTCTTTGGAAAGTATTTCGTTTTCCTAACAGCTATGGAAAGCAATCTGAACATTGCTGTTATTATTGCAATCGCAGGTTCGTTGATTGGTATTTACTACTATTTCCGTCCGGTGATTTTTGCCTTCAACAACGATGGGCAACCGATGGATCGCATTCAAACTAGCTGGACATTCAATTTTGTGCTGGCATTGGGTGTTTTCCTTACGCTCTTGTTAGGAATTTTCCCAGATTTACTTTCGAATCTTCCGGGTAATTAAGTCCGATTCTCGCCTCAATTATTCGTCGGAGAAGTCTTTCATAATCGACTGAAGTAATTCAGGTTCGAAGCCTTTTGAACGCATTTTACTCAGGAGTTTCCAAGCTTCTTTTTTAGAATCGGGAAGAATTCCGCCAGAGAGTTTCTTCCATACAACTTCGGCTGTTTTTCGATAATCGCGATCGTTGATTTCCGACAAGCCCTTTCGAATGCATGGTTCCGACACACCTTTGTGCTGCAATTCCATCCGAATCCGAA
>JBIKOC010000194.1:0-4460 GCA_044358335.1 Flavobacteriales bacterium
AGTTTTCATCCATTCTTCAGCTGCTCCGGAAAAATGTATTGCCAGCCAAATTCCGAGGAATAGTCCAGCCAAGGTGCAAAGCTCCATAATCAAGCCTCGACGAAATCCAGCAATAAATCCCCAAAGTAAGAAAGCAAGAATCAGGTAATCGAGCGCGTTTAAGTGGTCCATGCTGCAAAGAAATGCGCCTCTGTTGCCTATTCTACATCAATCCAGTTAAATTTTGAACGACCGAACCTTGATAAGCCCACAGAGCAATACCTTTGCTAACTGCTTGTGAAAAACTACCTGTTGAATCGTTCCATTTTTGTGTTTGTCCTGCTTATTGTTTGGACTTCCTGTAAAACCGTTAAACCCGAAATGCCTACTTATGAACCATCTCGAAAGGTTTATACGCGTGCAATTTCAACAGTAAGTATCCCACTAGAAATCCCGCTTAAGCTCATCGAAAACAAAATCAACAACCAGTTTAAAGGGGTGATTTACGACGATGATAGCTATACACGCCCAACTGTTGACGATGTTAAAATCCGCGTATATCAAAACAACCATATCGGAATTACGGCTGTTGGAAATGAGCTAAAATTCACCATACCACTTAAAATTTGGGCACAAGGAAGATTCGACCCTTGCTCGTTTTGTCCGGAAGTGGAGAAGCAAACCATTTTTGATGTGGAAGTTTATCTCCGCTCGAAAGTCGAGATTCTCAAGAACTACCAGTTTCGAATGAGCACGGCTTCGGATGGTTTTGAGTGGAAAAGTCAACCCCGAATTGCTATTGGACCAATCAATATCCCCATTGGACGATTGTTGGAAAGCGTGATTGATGAGCAATTGCAATCGGTAAGTAAGGAGATTGACAAGAATGTAAATGGCGCTTTTGATTTACGCGATCAAGTTGAGGCTTTATGGAAAGTTGCTCAAGAACCGTTATTGCTCGACGATTCAACCCAAACTTGGTTGCGAGCCGAACCTAAAGCATTACTTATTGCACCGATAACGGGTGATGCCAATTCATTGAACATCATTCTTGGACTCGAAACATACCTCGAAACGTTCACCGGCCGAAAGCCTGAGCCACCTGCGAGTAATCCTTTGCCTGACTTGCGTTTGGCTGGTCGAGGAGGACAGGATTTTAGCATTCAAATACGTTCCGAATTAGGATTTGATGCAGCGACTTCTATTGCTAAGAAACAATTGGTAGGACAAGAGTTTCGTTTTAAAAAGAAGACGATTAAAGTGGAGGATGTTCAAATTTATGGGAAAGGAGATTTGGCCTATCTTAGATTGGTGCTGTCGGGAAGCTTAAAGGGTGAGCTTTTCTTGTCAGGAATTCCAACATATAATAGCGAAACCAACGAATTCAGTATTGCCCAGTTGGATTATGATATTCATTCCCGAAGTGTTTTAGTAAAAGCAGCCAGTTGGTTGTTAAATGGCACCTTGCAGAAACAGCTTCAGCAACAAATGCACTTTTCGTTCGACAAAGAAGTAAGCGGCATTCGAGACGATTTAACCAAGCGTTTGAAAAGCACATCTTACAAGAAAGTTTTCACGGTAAAAGGAAACTTGAAAGCATTTAAAGTGCGGGATGTTTTTGTGGCAGACGATCATTTCGATATTGTTCTCGATGCGAATGGTAATGCTAAAATCTTACTGGAATCGGCCGATTTCTAGTTAATTCATAATTGGAATAATTCTGATTATGAGAAGCTAACTTTAACAACGACATTTGCGGCATGGAAGAACCTCTTATCTACGAGAAGCATATTTTTATTTGCACCAATCAACGCCCCGATGGAGCACCTCGCCCATGTTGCGGTGAATCGCAAGGTTTGGCTTTGGTGGCAGCATTTAAGAAAGCGATAAAAGACAAGCATTTGTCAGTTCCCATCCGTGCTCAAAAAGCAGGCTGCTTCGATTTGTGCGAACAAGGGCCAACTGTGGTGGTTTATCCTGAAGGAGTTTTCTATGGTAAGGTTCAGTTGAGTGATGTGCAAGAAATTGTTGATTCACATCTTGAAGGAGGAATGCCAGTGGAACGCTTAAGGTTAAGGCGTCCATTCAATACAGAGTCTTGATTGAAGGGTCTGGAAAATAAACTGTTACCTTTGGCGTTCTGGCGAAGTCTATGAAATTAAAATACATTCTGCAGGTTTTGGTGTTTGTTGTTCTCGCAGGAGGACTTTTCTTAAGCAGCTGCAGAAAAGATGTCTTAGATGTTAGTCCTTCATCTAAGTTAGGGTTCTCTACCGATACCGTTTATTTCGATACTGTTTTTGTAACGATGGGCTCGGTAACACAACGATTCCGCGTTTACAATTCGAGCGAAGACAAGATTAAAGTTTCGAATATCCGATTGGCTGGAGGAAGTGCATCGCCTTTCCGTTTAAATATTGATGGGGAAGCTACAATCAATGCGAATGATGTGGAAATTGATGGGAAAGACAGCATTTTCATTTTTGTTGAGGTAACAATTGATCCGAATAATGACCAGAATCCTTTTGTGGTGATGGATAGCGTGTTGTTCGAAACCAATGGCAACCTACAAAATGTGAAACTGATGGCGTATGGCAGAAATGCCGATTTTTTTCGACCGACAGTTTTCCCTAAAAATGGATTTCCCGCATATTCGGTTGTCGGCTGTGATACAACTTGGACAAACAATCGCCCCAAAGTCATTATCGGATATCTCGCAGTAGATTCAGCCTGTTCGCTAACTATAGAAGCAGGCACTCAAGTATACTTATACAACAACTCCGGAATTTGGGTGTATAAACAAGGACGTTTAGTTGTAAACGGAACATTACAAGACTCGGTTGTATTTCAGGGCGTTCGAAAGGAAGATTCATACAAGAACACGCCCGGCCAATGGGATCGAATTTGGATTAACCAAGGAAGCACGGGCAATGTGATAAACTATGCGGTGATTAAAAACGGAAACATTGGAATTCAAGCGGAGGATGTGATATCGTTTGGTGAAGGACTGCCTAGTTTGCTAACACTCACGAATACTCGAATCAAAAACATGAAAGCCTTTGGATTATATGGCGTTCATTATTCAATTAATGCTTGGAACAACGTCATTTCTAATTGTGGCTCTTATGCTTTAGCCTTGATAAATGGTGGAACATATCGATTCCGACACAATACTGTAGCTAATTATTGGGGCGAATCGGTTCGCTCAGAAACCGCTGTTTTTTTGAGTAACTATCAGACTATCCAGAACACCACTTTTATTGCAAATATGGATTTTCGATTTGCTAATGGCATCGTATACGGAAATTTACAAAGCGATAATGAACTGGACGTGGACAGTCAGCCGGGTGCAACATTTAACTGGAAGTTTGATAATACCTGTTTGAAAATCGATAATGAAGACATAGATCCGAGCGACGCCAATCATTTTTCCAATATGGTTTTGAATGAAGATCCTTTGTTTCGTGATGTTCAAAACAGGGACTACCGTTTAAGTGAGGCTTCTACGGTTCGAGATAGAGGAAGTGTAAGTGTGGTGAATGAAAGTCCAGCAATACCAACCGATTTGCTTGGCAATAATCGTTTAGGTGATACCGCACCTGATTGCGGAGCGATGGAATTTGCTCCATAGGCTTGTTCGAATAAAAGATAAGTTGCTTTATCTTTGTGTCAGATTAACACCTTATTAATGAAACATATTGCAGTATTGACTTCTGGTGGTGATGCACCGGGAATGAACGCCTGTATTCGTGCGGTAGTTCGGACGGCGATGTTCAAAGGCATAGAAGTAACTGGAGTGGTTGCTGGTTATGAAGGCTTAATACAAGGAGATTTTAGAACGATGGATTCAACTTCGGTGGGAAACATCATTCAAAAAGGAGGAACGATATTAAAAACTGCCCGAAGCGCTCGGTTTAGATCACCAGAAGGTAGGGCAGAGGCAATGAAGAAGATTCGAGCACAAGGCATCGAAGGTTTGGTGGTGATTGGAGGCGATGGTTCTTTTCAAGGCGCTGATATTTTAGCTCAAGAATATCCCGAAATTCGGGTGATTGGAATTCCCGGAACAATCGATAATGATTTATACGGAACCGATTTTACCATTGGATACGATACAGCAATTAATACAGTAGTAGAAGCGGTTGATAATATCCGCGACACCGCCAGCTCGCATAATCGTTTGTTTTTTGTGGAGGTGATGGGCCGTGATGCTGGATTAATTGCATTACGCAGCGGGATTGCATGCGGAGCAGAAGCGATTCTAATCCCGGAAACGAAAACCCATATTGATAAGCTGATTGCCCAATTAGAACGAGGCTGGAAACGCCAAAAATCGGGACACGTTATTATTGTAGCCGAAGGCGATGATGCAGGAGGAGCTTTCAAAATTGCCGACATCGTTCAGAAAAAGTTCGATAAACTCGAAACCAAAGTTTGTATTCTTGGTCATATTCAACGTGGCGGAAATCCAACGTGTATGG
>JBIKOC010000195.1:0-4453 GCA_044358335.1 Flavobacteriales bacterium
GAGCAGAATACACGTCGAAAGATGGTTCAGTTAGAAAAGCAGGAACCATTGGTACTATTGGCGCTACTTCATTTTTTCCATCTAAGAATCTTGGATGTTATGGTGATGGTGGAGCTTTATTTACCAACGATGATAAACTAGCCGAACGCCTTCGAATGATTGCAAATCATGGTCAACGTGTTCGTTATTATCACGATGATATTGGAGTGAATTCTCGTCTCGATTCAATTCAGGCGGCTATTCTTCGAATTAAACTTCGCGAATTAGATAACTATGCAGTTGCTCGTCGCAAACTTGCAGACGCTTACGATGCTGCTTTTGCTCCAACAGGAAAATTAATCCCTCCAGTTAGAGCTTTTAATTCTACTCACGTATTTCATCAATATACTTTGCAGGTAAATGGTATTGATCGGGATAAAATGAAGGAATTCCTCGAGGCTAAAGGAGTTCCTGCTATGATTTATTACCCAGTTCCTTTACATATGCAAAAAGCTTATCTCGATCCTCGATATAAAGCAGGTGATTTTCCTGTAACCGAAAAGCTTTGCGCAACGGTGATTTCCTTACCTATGCACACAGAAATGCATAATGACCAGCTTGAATTAATCATTTCTTCTGTTCTCGAATATATCAAGTCGAACTAACATGAAAAATATCGCTGTAGTAGGTACTGGTTACGTTGGACTAGTTACCGGAACATGTCTCGCTGAAACAGGTAACAATGTTATTTGTGTGGATATTGACAAAGATAAAATTGCCAAACTTCGCAAAGGTACCATTACGATTTATGAACCACAGTTAGATGTTGTTTTTGAACGTAACCTAAAGCAAGGCCGTTTACATTTTACAACCGATTTAAAAGAAGCAATCGATGCTTCAGAATTGGTTTTTCTCGCTTTACCTACACCTCCAGGTGAAGATGGCTCTGCTGATCTATCTTATATTTTAGGTGTCTCGGAAGATATTGGCCACTTGTTGACTGATTCCTATAAAATCATTATTGATAAAAGTACCGTTCCTGTTGGAACCGCTGAAAAAGTTCACAAAGCTTTAGCAAAGAATGCAAAGGCCGAATTTGATGTGGTTTCAAACCCAGAATTTCTTCGCGAGGGTTTTGCAGTAGAAGATTTTATGAAGCCTGATCGTGTAGTTATTGGAACTTCTTCTTCTCGTGCTCGCAAAGTCATGGAAGAATTATACTTACCATTTGTTCGTCAGGGTAATCCTATCCTTTTTATGGATGAGCGTTCTGCCGAATTGACTAAGTATGCCGCCAACTCTTTCCTAGCTACCAAAATCTCGTTCATGAATGAGATTGCCAATCTGTGTGAATTACTAGGTGCTGATGTGGACCAAGTTCGCATGGGAATTGGTTCAGATGATCGTATTGGTAAACGCTTCCTTTTTCCAGGTATTGGATACGGAGGAAGCTGCTTTCCTAAAGATGTTCAGGCTTTAGTTAAGTCATCAAGCGATGTGGATTATCACTTCAGTATTCTTCACTCTGTGATGGAAGTGAATGAAAAACAGAAGGTGAAATTGATGCCTAAAATCAATAAGTTTTTCAATAACGATTTGAATGGAAAACGAATCGCTATTTGGGGATTAGCGTTCAAACCCGATACAGATGATATCCGCGAGGCTCCCGCTTTGTATATCATTGATGAATTATTAGCTGCTGGAGCTGAGGTTTGTGCTTACGATCCCGAAGCGATGGCAAATGTGAAAAAGACTGGTCGTAAAATAGAATTTGCGAAAGGTCAATACGAAGCGATTGAAGGTGCAGATGCTTTAGTTATTTGTACCGAATGGTCAGCATTCCGTAACCCAGATTTTGAGCGCATGATTTCTCAAATTAAGCATAAGGTCATTTTTGATGGACGAAATCTTTATACCATCGACCAAATGAAGAAACTTGGACTAAGCTATTTCAGCATTGGTCGTAAATCTGTCCGTAAAGCAAAATGAAATACGATATTAAAGGAAAACGGGTTTTAATAACTGGCGCGGCTGGTTTTCTTGGCTCTCATTTGTGCGACCGTTTCATGGCAGAAGGTTGCTATGTAGTTGGGATGGACAATCTTATCACTGGAAGTCTGCAAAACATTGAACATCTTTTCAAAGAAGAACGCTTCGAGTTTTACCATCATGATATTTCTAAGTTCGTTTTTGTACCTGGCAATATCGACTACATCCTGCATTTTGCTTCACCAGCAAGCCCAATCGATTATTTGAAAATCCCTATTCAAACCTTGAAAGTAGGTTCTTTAGGTACACATAATCTCCTAGGTTTGGCTCGTGTTAAAGGAGCTCGAATGCTTATCGCTTCTACTTCAGAAGTATATGGCGATCCAACCATTCACCCGCAAACCGAAGATTATTGGGGAAATGTAAACCCAATTGGACCTCGTGGTGTGTATGACGAGGCTAAACGTTTTCAAGAAGCTATCACCATGGCGTATCATACATTCCATGGCGTAGAAACCCGTATCGTTCGCATTTTCAATACCTATGGACCACGTATGCGTCTAAATGACGGGCGTGCACTTCCTGCCTTTATGGGGCAAGCCTTGCGTGGTGAAGACATCACGGTATTTGGTGATGGTAGTCAAACTCGCTCGTTTTGCTATGTAGATGATTTGATTGAAGGAATTTACCGACTATTGATGAGTGATTATGCTTATCCTGTTAATGTTGGTAATCCAGATGAAATTAGCATTCGCGATTTTGCGGAAGAAATCATCAAACTAACAGGCACTGATCAGAAAATCGTTTATAAACCTCTTCCTCAAGACGATCCTAAACAACGTCAGCCCGATATTACAAAAGCACGAGAAATCCTCAATTGGGAACCTCGAGTACCACGCAGTGAAGGGATGAAACACACGTGGGATTATTTCAAGGCACTTCCTGAATGGGTCATTACACCTCGTAGTTTTACTTCTGCATAATTCAAATGGACTATTACGCTCATCCTTCAGCTATTATCGACGATGGCTGCACGATCGGAAAAGGAACTAAAATCTGGCATTTCACCCATGTAATGTCAAATTGTCAATTAGGTGAAAATTGTAATCTGGGACAAAATGTGGTGATTTCACCTCAAGTTGTTTTGGGTAATAATGTTAAGGTTCAAAACAACGTATCTATATATACAGGAGTTAGTTGCGACGATGATGTTTTTCTTGGTCCTTCTATGGTTTTTACCAATGTAATCAACCCAAGAAGTGCTGTTAATCGTCGTGATCAATACCTGAAAACTCATGTGGGGCGGGGTGCTTCTATTGGAGCAAATGCTACCATTGTATGTGGACATGATATTGGAGAATTTGCTTTTATTGGAGCAGGTGCTGTGGTAACTAAAACAGTTCCGGCCTACGCCCTAGTAATTGGAAATCCGGCTCGTCAAACGGGTTGGATGAGTACTTACGGCCATAAATTGAAATTCAATGATCAAGGATTGGCTATTTGTCCCGAAAGTGGCGAGCAGTATAAGCTTGATCACGGAGTTGTAACAAATCTCGGTAAACCATGATTTTGAATAATAAAGTAAAATTCGCCATTATTGGTGCCGGTCATATTGGGAAACGTCATGCCGAAATGGTTCTTCGTAATGAAGATGCCGAATTGGTTGCTATATGCGATATTCTTCCTCGTGAAAAACTAGGCTTAGATAATTTCGATGTACCCTATTTCGATTCAGCTGAAGCCTTATTTAATTCAGGTTTAGAATTCGATGTGGTGAATGTGTGTTCTCCTAATGGTTTGCATGCTCAGCATTCGGTATTGGCGCTCGAAAATCGGAAACACATTGTGTGTGAAAAACCGATGGGTCTTTCCAAAGCAGAATGTGAAAATGTGATTTACACTGCGCTTCGTATGTCGCGACAAGTGTTTTGTGTGATGCAAAATCGCTACTCGCCTCCTTCGGTATGGTTGAAAGATGTTATCGAACGTCGTTTATTGGGCGAGGTTTATATGGTTCAACTAAACTGCTATTGGAATCGCGATGATCGCTATTACAAAGCGGGAAGTTGGAAAGGAAGTCCCGACTTAGACGGCGGAACTTTATTTACCCAATTCAGCCATTTTATTGATATCATGTTCTGGCTATTTGGTGATATAAAAGACATTCAAGCCAAATTCAACGACTTCAATCATCAAAATTCAACGGCTTTTGAAGATTCTGGATTTGTCACGTTTAATTTCCACAATGGTGGAATGGGAGCACTCAATTATTCAACATCCGTTTGGGATCAGAATTTAGAAAGCTCTATCACCATCATCGGTGAAAAAGGAAGTATCAAGATTGGCGGTCAATACATGAATGAAGTGGAATATTGCCACATTCAAGATTATGAAATGCCAAAACTTGCAGCTGCTAATCCAGCTAACGACTACGGATCCTATAAAGGTTCTGCAGCCAATCATCACTACGTGATACAAAATGTAA
>JBIKOC010000196.1:0-4452 GCA_044358335.1 Flavobacteriales bacterium
CTCATTGGGCGAAGTAGATGCTTACAATTGATTAGTACAATCTATACACGTCAAGGGAAATTTCGAGAAGCAATCGGATTAAGTAAAAGAGGCGCAATTAGGTTTTAAACCAGGTAAAGACAGTACAGGTACTTTGGGATTGATTTATTCGAGTTTAGGTTCAGCCTATCAAGCACTTGGAAAACTAGACTCTACTGAATATTACTATCGCAAAGCCTTAGATGAACAGCTCTTGGAAAAGAATGAGACCTACTTACCAACGGCTTATTTGAAAGTCGCTGAATTAGAAATGTCTCAAGGAAATTCTAATGAAAGTCAGCAGTTACAGAGCAAGTCACGAGAAATTGCATTCCGAACTGGAAACCGCCAAGCACAAGTAATGGTGCTTTTAGCAGAATACAAATGGCAGTTGAAATTCGCTCCAACTGAAAAAGAAGCTACAGCAAAGCTCGATTTGGCGGGAGAAATTGCCATGGGTTTAAGTGATAAAACATTTTTACTAAAATGCCTTCAATTAAAAGCTGATAGGAGCAAAGAAAAAGGTGATTTTCAAAAAGCTTTGGAGTATGAAGAAGTAATTCAGAATATACGTGACACACTATACACGCGAGATAAAGAGGAAACAGTAAAACGGTTAGAAGTAGAGTTTGAAGTATCGGAAAAAGATCGAGAAATACGCATTATTCGTCAAGAAAAGGATATTGCTCAACTGGCTAATTCACTTCTATGGGTTATAGTAATTTCATTGTTGGTCTTAGCTATAGGAATAGTTGGGTTTCAGAGAAAAATCAATCGAAGAAATAAGCAATTAATAGAAACACGTGAATCTTTATTTAAAGCTGAAGAGGAGAAAAAAATTCTCAAGGAAAAACAATTGCAGAATGAATTAGAATTCAAAGAAAGTCAGATTAGTGTTATGGCTTTGCAGATGATGCAGAAGAATGAACTTATGACATCTTTAAAAGAACAATTAGAAAAACAAGGAGCATCGACGATAGAAACCGATTTAAATCGCATTTTGAATCGAAGTGATTATCAAGATAAAGAATGGTCTGATTTCAATATTCAATTTGAAAGTTTGAATAAGAACTTTTATTCCCGATTGAAAGAGGCATATCCAGAAATTAGTCCGAATGATTTAAAACTTTGCGCCTTGATAAAGTTGAATATGTCGATCAAGGAAATGTCAGGTATTTTAAACATCTCGCCCGACAGTGTTAAAACGGCTCGTTATCGATTAAGGAAAAAATTAAAAATGAATTCGGAGGATAATTTGACGGAGTTTATTTTAGCTTTATAAGGAACATGTTTACTCGATGAAGTCCATCAAAATAAATATGTACACCTCTTGTCTACCTGTATTATTGGCTGGATGAATTGAATTAATGGAGATTTGCAAAACCGATTCTGCTTGAAGAGAACATTCGGTTAAAATCAATCTATTCACTTAAATTTGTCGAACATGAAAAAGTACCTGCCCTTAATTGCTTGTTTAGTTTTCTTGGTTGTAACGATTCAAGCACAAGTACCTAATTTCAGTTTTGAAGAAGCTAACTTCGATGGTTCACTCCGGAATTGGGGGAATATTTATATGGAGCAAGCTTGGATTGATTCGACTGGAGAAATGCATGGAGATTCAATCCACATAGATTTTGCCTATTATTTTCAATCAAACGAAGCGTGGAATGGCAATTGGGCGGCTGAGATGCGTAATTCCTATAACTACACCCAAAACAAAGGTCGCGCTGGTGCCATAATAGCTGATTTAGATAGTGCGTTTTCGGCTTGGGGCTCCTTTGAAACGATACCAGTAAATGCAACTCCAGCACAGCTTGGTTTTTTCTACAAACATGTTGGAGTGAATGGAGACACCGCATCGGCGGAGATTACGGTATTTGATAGCCTAGGAAATGAAATTTGATTTGGGCGTACAATCATTCCAAATTCTACACTTGCTTATACGCATGCAGTTACTCAAATTGCATATACATCGAATGAAATTCCAGCTTCGGCGATGATTAAATTTAGTAATTTTTACTCTGTTGCTCCGGATGTTCGTCAACCTTCTTTAGGTTCTCGCTTTGTGATAGATGATGTTCAATTGATTAATTTAACGGGATTTGATTTACTGAGTCGTCAACAATTGGATGTGATGGCATTTCCAAATCCTAGTTCAGAAAGTATTGTTATTAAGCGAAACACAGCTATTCAAGCTCAGGTGAAGTTGTATTCGATGACCGGTGAAGTAGTCAAACAACAAGTAATTTCGGGTGAATCGGTTGTATTTGGATTAAGCGAAATAAGTAGCGGAAGTTATTTGTTGGAAGTTGAATCGGCTGGAAAAAGTTGGAAACAAGTGATGCTTATTGAGCACTAAATTCCGAGAGTAGTTTGCGTGAAGGATGGAAAGGGCATGTGCGCCTTTTTTGGCGTACCGTAGCGAAGCGAAGCCCTGCACAGCCTGACCTGAGTCTTTTTCTGGCGAAGGGCACGCCCTAATAAATTTGATAAAAGCAACGGGTTCTTCGTGAATTTCGGTGCTTTTTGTATTGTAGGTTTGTAAAAAATAATTGGCATGTCAAACCCCAGCCCCAAATTCACCAATGCATTAATCGATTCGAGCAGTCCATATTTATTGCAACACGCTCATAATCCTGTTAATTGGTATCCTTGGGGTGAAGAAGCATTAGAAAAATCCAAACGAGAAAATAAACCACTATTGGTAAGTATTGGTTATTCTGCTTGTCATTGGTGTCATGTAATGGAGCACGAATCGTTTGAGGATGAGGAAACTGCAGCATTGATGAACGCCCATTTTGTATGTATTAAAGTTGATCGAGAAGAGCGGCCCGATATTGACCAATTATATATGGCAGCTGTCCAATTAATGACTCAAAAAGGTGGCTGGCCATTGAACTGTTTTGCTTTGCCGGATGGAAGACCTATTTATGGAGGCACTTATTTCCCTAAGGAAAACTGGCAGCATGTGTTGAAACAGATTGATTCATTGTATCAAAATGATTGGGATAAAGTGCAAGAATATGCTGGCAACTTGACCAAAGGAATTGAGCAGATGGAGTTGTTTAAAGTAAAAAGTGGAGCTGAATCAATTAGCCGCGAAGATTTGCAACAAAGTGTGGGAAAATGGCTGGGAATGATTGATCAAGAAGAAGGTGGACCGAATCGAGCACCTAAATTTCCATTGCCTTCGAATTACCTGTTTTTGCTACGTTATTCGGTGTTGACGAATCAAAAACATGTGCTGGAGCATGTACATCTGACTTTGAAAAAGATGGCATTTGGTGGAATTTACGATCAAATTGGCGGCGGCTTTTCGAGGTATTCGACTGATGTATGGTGGAAGGTTCCACATTTTGAGAAGATGTTGTATGATAATGGGCAGTTGCTGAGTTTGTATGCGGAGGCATATCAACAATATGCAGATGAAGATTATCGGGCTATTTGTTTGCAAACGGCTGAATTTGTTAAGCGAGAACTAACAGCCAAAGAGGGATATTTTTATTCAGCATTAGATGCGGATAGCGAAGGAGTAGAAGGGAAATTTTATATCTGGAAATTAGATGAGTTGAAGGAGATTTTGAGTGAAGAAGAATATCGTGTTGCACGTGTCTATTATAATTTGAATGATTTTGGATTTTGGGAACATGAGCAATATATCTTGTTGAGAAGAGATGAAAATCGAATTGTAGCAGAGGTCTTAGAACTTGATGAAATTCAGCTAGACAATCACATTCGGAAGATTAATTCGAAATTGATGACAGCTCGAGATAAACGAGTTCGTCCGGGATTAGATGATAAACTATTGAGTAGTTGGAATGCGATGATGATTCGCGGCTTGGCTGATGCTTCGCGTATTTTGCAAGAAGATAAATTACTTGTAGATGCTGAAAAAGCTGCACGTTTTATATTAAAAGAGCTGAAAGATGAGGAGGGCAAATTGTGGCATACTTGGAAAAATGGAAAGCGAAGCGTTCCGGGATTTCTAGAAGATTATGCTTTTATGATTGATGCTCTGATTGGCTTGTATGAAGCCAGTTATGAAGATCAGTGGTTGATGGAAGCGCGCGATTTAATGTATACGGTTTTAGGAGATTTTGAACGGAGTGCAAGTGGATTGTTTTATTTCACTTCGTCGCAACATGGAGTTTGGGTAGCTAAGCAGTTAGAGACTTCGGATAATGTTCAGCCCGCTTCGAATTCGATGATGGCTAGAAATCTTCATTCGCTTGGAATTTATTTTGGGAAACCCGAATGGATGCAACAAACCGATTCAATGTTACGAACTGTGCGAGATGAGCTAATAAATTATGGCCCGGGTTATTCGAATTGGGGCTTATTGGTATTAGAGCAAGAATTTGACTTTAGAGAATTAGTCATAAGTGGCATTGGTGCTATAAAAGCAGCCAAACAAATTCGAAAAAACTATCGTCC
>JBIKOC010000197.1:0-4439 GCA_044358335.1 Flavobacteriales bacterium
TGTGTATCAACAAGCATTGCCCAAAGCAAATCGCATCTATATTACCCGTGTAGATATTGAACCTGAGGCTGATCGTTTTTTTCCTGAACTAGATTTGGATGAATGGAATTTGCATGTAAATGTGGTTTATCCAGCTGATGAAAAGAATATATATTCATTGACTTTCCAGATGTTGGAACGGAAAAACTAGCATGAACTTCTCCCCTGTTGATCGGAAAATATTAGCGAGCGTTGTTGCAACATTTGTTGAAATTCCGAACCAAACAGCATTGTCTGATTCTGTTAGCGTGGCAGATAAAATAGCGGAGCTGATTGCTGAAAAATCGCCCGAAGAACAAGCAGACTTTAGACAATTACTTGATTTACTGGAATCTCCATTTCTAGGATTTACCTGGGGCGGAGCATTTCGTTCTTTCGAAAATCTGAGTGCGGAAGAACGTCTGTTATTATTTGGTTCCTGGTCGGCATCCCGATTTACTTTGCTACGAAAAGGCTATCAAGCACTAAAAAAATTGAGCACATTTATCGCTTATTCCTTATGTGATAAATCGGGACAAAGTTTTACTCAACCAATCACCCACTATCAAGCATTTCAGGAAATATCCAATACCGAACAGCAAACTATTCCACTTATTCAACCCGGAATAGGAATACATTGTGAAGTTTTAATTGTTGGATCAGGCGCTGGTGGAGGAGTTGCGGCTGCTCGTTATGCACAGGCTGAGAAAGATGTGCTTATTGTAGAAAAAGGACCTTGGATGCCTGAACAAGTGATGACCAATCTGGAAGCAGAAATGGTTAGTCAGTTATACGAAGAACGAGGTGCATTAAGCACGGCAGATGGCGCTATGACTGTTTTTGCTGGATCTTGTTTAGGTGGAGGAACAACGATCAACTGGCAAGCTTGTATTAAAACTCCCGATTTCGTTTTAGAAGAATGGGCAGAGGAAAGTGGAATAGAGGATTTCGCCAAAACCGAGTTTCAAAACCATTTAGATTCGGTTTGGAAGCGCATTGGTGCTGATCGGGAAGAAGTAATTCATAACACCAATAATCAACTGCTCATAAAGGGCAGTAAAGTTCTTGGACAGGTAGTTAACCCGATTGCAAAAAACAGTTCACATTGCAATTTTGATGGAGCGCATCGCTGCGGATGGTGTGGCTTTGGTTGCAAGCAGGGTAGCAAACAGAGTACGCTCAAAACCTATATTCAAGACGCAATTGAACACGGTACTCGAATATTAGATCGCACCTATATTGAAAGGTTACTATTCATTGGTAATCAAGTAATTGGAGCCGAAGGATTTCATACAGATTCTCTAGGAAATAAAACGGAAGTTCGGATTCATTGTGAGCGTGTGATTGTTTCAGCTGGAAGCATTCATAGTCCAGCATTGCTGATGCGAAGCGGAATTCGTCATCCGGAGCTAGGAAAAAACTTGTATTTACATCCAGTTGTTCCCGTTACAGCAATCTATTCGCAGGAAGTGAAAGCTTGGAGTGGAGCTATGATGACAAGTACTAATGATGAGCACATTCGCCTAAATGGTCGTTATGGTTACAAAATTGAAACTCCACCACCACATCCAGGATTATTAGCTCTGGGAATGCCTTGGAAAGATGCCCAATCGTTTCAGGAACGTATGGCTCAGATTAGTCAATTGGGCGTATTTATCGTTTTGAGTCGGGATGAATTTAGCGGAGCGATACGTTTAAGTAAAGACGGTCGTCCGATGATTCATTATTCGTTGCATGCTAAAGATAAAGCTCGATTGATTCATGGAATGAAGAATGCTGCACGGATTCATGCTGCTGCTGGAGCAATAGAGATAGCATTACCGCATGTTCGTCCCACTTTTGTTGATTCTACTGTCGTAACTGATACAACTAGATTTAACAAGCTAATGGATGAAATGCGCTGGGATAAAGGTGATTATACGCTATTCAGTGCACATCAAATGGGAACTTGTCGAATGGGAACTTCCTATACACATGATGTTGTTAACCCTGAAGGTAAAGTTTGGGGCGTAAATGGTGTTTACGTAGTGGATGCTAGCGTTTTCCCTAAAAGCAGTGGAGCGAATCCGATGGTGAGTATTCTGGCCATCAGTGATTATTTATGCAGTCAGCAATTAGGATAATTAGAAAATCTCGAATTTATTTCCTTCTTCTTTAAGTTTTAGGTAGCGCTTTTCATCTAGTTGATATAACATGGGAGCTTTACCACTTTCTTCCCACGGACTTAATTGTACGCCTGTTTCTAGTATTATATCTTGACTTAGGATCTTGCGGCGGAAGTTCCGTTTATCGAGTTCATGACCAAGAATGGCTTCATACATTTCCTGCACTTGCTTGAGTGTAAATTTTTCGGGAAGTAAATTAAAACCAGTCAGTTGTGTACTCATTTTAGCCAATAATCGACGATTAGCAGCTTCGATAATTTCTTTGTGGTCGAATGCTAATACTGGTAATGATTTCAGATCGAACCATTCGGCGGCATTGTGCTCATCGCTTGGCTCAAATTGTCGGCATTGTTGCCAATCGATGAAGCAGTAATATCCAATACTTACAACTCGTCCGAGCGGATGACGCGAAGTATCGGCAAAGGCGCGGATTTGCTTTTTGTAAAAACGCTCACATCCAGTAACACCTTGCACGATTTGGTCAACATGCTCCTCGAGTGAATCGTTGGGATAAACAAGTTCGGCAGGTAATGAAAAGGTATTTTTAAATGGATCACGTTTGCGCTTTACTAGCAGCACCTTGATTTTCTTCTCGTGCAAACCGAAAATCACACAAGAAACAGAAAAGGCTGCTCGAAAGTAATAGTTCAAATCATCCGAAGGAGCGAAACGTACCGATGCCAACTTTTCCATAAAAACCGAATCCAATCTGTCAGTTTTGCAAAGATATGAGATACCGAATATCAATAATTCAACAATTACACTAACTGTGCTATCAAATTAATAACGAATAGTATCAAAATAAAATCATATCCGACAGGTTATTCACCTAAGATTTAACACGAGCAAAGATGCTAACCAATTGGGATTTTAGAGGCCGATATTGGCTTTGAAAATCTTGATAGAAATGGCAAGGAGAATAACGCCAAAGAATTTCCGGATAACAAATAGTCCGCTTTTCCCCAGCTTTCGTTCGAGGTAGTTAATAGAACGAAGTACAAGGTAGACTGCAACCAAGTTGATAAGGATACCGATTAGAATGTTGTACACACTAAAATTTGCCCTTAGCGACATAACTGTAGTAAGTGTTCCGGATCCGGCAATGATGGGGAATGCAATAGGTATAATGCTCCCTGATTTTACATCTGGATCCTGGCGAAATAATTCAATTCCGAGTACCATTTCGAGTCCCATGATGAAGATTACAATGGAGCCTGCAACTGCGAACGAGTTGATATCAACTCCTAAAACACCTAACAATCGAGCTCCAAAAACGAGGAACAAAATCATGAGTAAACCAGATGCTAGTGTAGCTTTTCCAGATTCGATTTCCCCCAATCGACTTTTCATGGAAATGAGCACTGGTATAGCACCTACCACATCGATGATTGCGAAAAGGGTTACTGTAATGGTAATTATTTCATCCAGATTGAACAGCATGGCAATTTAGATTGGGAGCTGCAAAGATACCTAAAGCCCAACTGTTTAATGAATATCTAGGTCGCGGAAGGTCTTTTTACCTCGTATAAAATAATCGGCTACGATAGAACCCATATAAACACCCGTACTATTGCGATTGTGTTCGACAGCTTTTAGTTTTCGGCGTTTTTGGCGGATGGATGGCAGCTTGCGGTAAAAATGCAAATGCGCACGAATGATTGCATAAAAGTGACTAAATCCGTTGGTAAACAGAAACTTAAATGCAGCAATTCCATCTAGAGTCATGCGCATAAACAAGCTTCGAAACAGGTATTTACCTTCAATGTTTTTGTAGATAAGCTCGAGGTTGTTTCGGAAATTGAGGTAGGTTTTACGCCAGTTCGATTTAGAAAGTGTTCCTCCACCAATGTGAAACACAACAGAAGCGGGCTCAACGAGGATTTTATATCCCCGATTTTTCATCCGCCAGCATAAATCAATTTCCTCCATGTGAGCAAAGAAAAGCTCGTCAAAGCCTTCACATTCATGAAACACAGAAGCACGAACGAACATACAAGCACCCGAAGCCCAGAAAACTTCCTTTACATCATCGTATTGTCCATTATCCACTTCACATTCTTCGAATATCCGCCCTCGGCAAAATGGAAAACCTAAACGATCCAAATAACCTCCAGCTGCACCAGCATACTCAAACTGATTACGTTGTTTAAAAGCTCTGATTTTAGGTTGAATAGCAGCAACTAAAGGATCTGTCTCGAAATGTTTGATGACTGGCTCAATCCAGTTGGGCGTAACTTCTATATCGGAGTTTAGCAG
>JBIKOC010000198.1:0-4437 GCA_044358335.1 Flavobacteriales bacterium
TTTCAATTCTGGGTTTGATGTGTTAGTTGCTTGTACAGCTGCCTCAGAACACCTCGTTAGTCCATCTTTATACACCCATTTGCTTCAAGGCGATACTGACCGAAAAGTTGTTATCGATTTGGCTATACCTTATGATGTTAATCCGCATATCTACAAGGAATTTAAAGTGACGGCTATCTTAGTTGAAAGTCTTCGTCAAGCCGCAGAACAAAACTTAGCATTACGTCACTCTGCCTTATTTCAGTGCGAAGAGATTATCGATAAACATTGCACCGAATTTCGTGAAATGTTCCGCGAGCGTCAAATTGAATTGGCCATGCAGGAAGTTCCTCAAAAGGTTCGTGAAATACGTGAGTTTGCAACCAATTCGGTATTTGCCAGAGAATTAGAGGGATTAGATGATGCTTCCCGTGAAGTACTCGAAAAAGTACTCACTTACATGGAGAAAAAATACATCAGCGTTCCCATGAAAATGGCTAAGGAAATCATGCTGGACAAGCATTAATCATGACTCGGAATATTACTATAGGTTCCAGAGGAAGTGATCTGGCACTTTGGCAAGCTTACTTCACCAAGAAACAACTCGAAGATCTCGGCCATTCCGTCGATATAACCATTATCAAAACCAAGGGTGATCAAATTCAACATCTTTCTTTCGATAAAATAGAAGGAAAAGGCTTTTTCACCAAAGAACTCGAAGACGCACTTCTTCAAGGAAGCATCGATCTAGCCGTTCATTCACATAAAGATCTTCCAACTAACTTTCCGCCAGGTTTAACCATTGCAGGCGTTTCTTATCGAGAAGATTGCTCCGAATCTATTCTGATCCGCAACGAAGCTTATCAGGCTTCTTTGCCCTTAGGACTCAAAATGAATGCTCGGGTAGGAACTTCCTCTTTCCGTCGTCGTTCTCAACTACTTGCTATTCGTCCCGATTTAGAAATTACCGACTTACGTGGTAACGTACCTACTCGAGTCGATAAACTTCGTCAGGGAAATTACGATGCAATAGTTTTAGCATCTGCAGGCCTCAATCGCTTGAATTTAGATTTGAGTGATTTAGAAAGACAAATTATTCCCCCACATTTTTTCGTTCCTGCTCCTGCTCAAGGTGTTCTTGCTTTTCAAACCCGTGAAACGGATACCGAAATGCGGGATATTATTGCTCAGATAAATCATGCAAATGTGCAAGATGCTATATTCTGCGAACGTAGCGTCCTGAACCAAATGCAAGGTGGCTGCTTACTACCATTAGGTGTGTTTTGCCAGTTTACAGGAGCCGATTACCAAGTATGGGCCTGTTTGCAACCTGCTGATGAAAAACCTTTCCGGAAAGTTTACCTAAGAGGAGCAGACACACGGGTATTGGTGGAGAAAACGCTCCATGCTCTTGCGCGTTCAGAAAATCGTCGTGTATTTATTAGCCGTGAACCAGAACACGCTTCGACCTTCTCCAATCAACTCAGAAATTACGGATTTCAAGTACTAGAACAATCACCCTTGAAGTTCGAATCTATTGAAATTCGCCATTTGCCTCTCGCCGATTGGGTTTTCTTTACTAGTCCGCGTTCGGTTGTTCATTTCTATACTCAGGATGTTCAATTACCCAAGCACACACAAATAGCTGTAATGGGTTCTGGAACGGCCGATATGCTTAGTGAATATGGGTTTCAGGCAGATTTTATTGGTAATGATGGTGATACAAGTGAAACTGCACAAGAATTTTTGGCAAAAGCAGCGGGCAGGACAATCGTTTTCCCTTCAGCCGAAAGTAGTTTGAGGAAAGTTCAATTAGCACTAGAAGCGCAAGCTGATGTGCACGATTTAATCGTTTATCGCACGTTAGAACAAGAAATCTCATTTGATCTTGACTCCGATATTCTTGTGTTAACAAGCCCTTCGAGTGTTCATGCGCTTAAAAATCGTTTCGATAGCACTAAGCACACATTTGTCGCAATTGGACAAAGTACTGCAGCAGCTTTAAATGAAGTTGGAATCAAGCAGGTTCATGTTGCTCCATTTACCACCATGCAATCGTTGGCCGATTTAGTGTGCGGACTTTAATCTGCTTGCAGCTCTTGAAGAGTCAACCAAGCCATCAAGCCCATTCCGGTGAGCAAAGCTTCTTCGTTAATGTCGAATGTTGAGGTGTGAACACCAGCCGAAAAAGCCCCATTCTCACCAGCTGTGCCTAAACGATAAAAGCAAGATGGAAATTCCTGTGCAATCCAGGCGAAATCCTCTGCTGTCATGCGTTTTTCTAATTCAACAACATTTTCTTCTCCCAAATATTCCTGAGCTGCTTTGCGACACCGATGAGTGAGTGCTTCGTTATTTTCCAAAACCGGATAACCTTTTCGAATATCCACTTCGGCTTTAACACCATTGGCATGAGCTGTTTCGGAGCAAATACGACGAATATGTTCGTGTGCTTTCATCCGCCAAGCCTCATTCATCGTGCGGAATGTTCCTTCCATCTTAACTTCATCAGGAATAACATTGGTAGCACCATCGGCGATTACTTTCCCAATCGATAAAACAGTTGGAACACCGGGTAATGCCAATCGACTTGTCACCTGTTGTAACGACAAAATAATTTGTGCAGATGCTAAAATGGGATCATTCACTTGTTGAGGCATAGCTCCATGTCCGCCTTTGCCTCGAACAGTAATGTAAATCTCATCGGTTGATGCCATGTAGGTGCCGGCACGAAATCCAACCTTTCCGGCAGGTAAGGAAGGAAACACATGTTGCGCCATAACCGACGATGGAACTTTGTCTTCGAATACGCCCGCTTCAAGCATTAATCGGGCTCCTCCAGGTAGTTTTTCTTCACCTGGTTGAAACACCACTAAAACTTCTCCAGCCCAGTATTCACGAAGCTTTTGAAGTATAATACTAGCGCCAAATACACAAGCCGAATGCACATCATGACCACAGGCATGCATTACTCCTACTTGCTGAGAAGTGTATTCAGTTTGAGAAGTTTCATGGATGGGTAAAGCATCCATATCGCCTCTTAAGGCTAAGGTCTTTCCTTGTCCGTTACCTGTCAATACCGCGCGAATACCAGTTCCAGCCCAGCCATTGGAGAATGACAAACTGTGTTCTTGTAGTAATTTTTGCAAGTATTTACTAGTTTCAAATTCCTCGAATGATAATTCAGGATGTTGGTGAAGATGACGGCGAATAGCACGAATGAGCGGAAAAAGCTGTTGCGCTTCTTCTTTCACCAATTGTTTTAGTTGTTCGGAACCGATACTCATTTACTGAAAATCATTTTCAAAGCCATCAGAAGTACAAATACACCGAAAATGCGCTTCATCATTTGTTGATCAATCGACAGAGAAACTTTCGATCCCAACCAAGCACCAACAACGAATGTAGCACCTATGATTAAGCTATACTTCATATTGAACTGACCGGCTTTGTAATAATTAATGGCAGCTAAAAACCCAACCGGCATCAATAGCATTCCGATTGAAATTCCTTGTGCATTATGTTGACTCAAACTGAGAAAATAAACAAGTGCAGGTACGATTACAATTCCTCCTCCAATTCCAACCAATCCGCTAGCGAATCCTGCAATTAAACCAATTAAAAGCAGCAACAAAACAATTGTTAAATCCATAGGAGGTTTTTTTGACATGTTTTAGAAATCTGTTGTGAAACTTAAATGAAATAAAGCCGGAAGTAGCGTGCCATCCTCTATACCTCTAGCCATATCGAGTCTTACAAAGTAACCAAGAATTTTTGTTCTCACCCCAAAACCCAATCCAGCAACAATTGGTTCTCGTTGATTTTTCAAAACTACTTTAATAGGACCACTTTCAATCGTTTTTTGGTTGAAAGTATTCTTGTCGGAATAGGGAGAAGGTCCAGTAAAAGCTGTTCCAACATCTGTAAAACCAATTACTTGCAAATTGTTCAGCAATTCTGATTTGAGCGGATACTTGAACGCATAGCGAATCAAATTCCATCTTACTTCACCATTAAAAACGGCGAAACTTGAACCATTTCGAATATTCTGATAAAATCCTCGAACATTGGTTCCAAGCGTTTGAAAAATGTACTTCTGATTTTCATCAACCGAAACCGAATTATCAAATCGTGGAATAAACCAAGAATCAACTCCTCCTAAATAAAACAACAGCTTATTCGGTCCAAACGATGTGGCTCCAGCTAATCGAACTGCCCAGATCATTTCTCGAGTAATGCGCCCATATTGACGAATATCTGCTCCCAATACACTTACTGAGGTTTTTGCCTGATCGAGCCGGTGATAATGCTCTCCCGTGATTTTCAAGCGAGTTCCAGTCATCATATTTAATCCAACAGGGAAGGAGTTATCCAATACAAATTCGGTCTTTAATTGTGCCCAATGATTATAGGTATTGATGCGAGATAAATTCGATAAATCGGTTGCTAGGTAAACAT
>JBIKOC010000199.1:0-4426 GCA_044358335.1 Flavobacteriales bacterium
ATTAATTTATCCCACATTCCACGATCCGATTTTTTTCGCGACATACGTGCTAATTGCATCGTTAATGTACTTCCACCACTTTTCACCTGCATACTCTGTGAATTCTGCCAAATGGCTCTCCCAACTGCTTTCGGACTCACTCCTAAATGATCATAAAAATCTCGGTCCTCAAACTGAATTAATGCCTGTTTAAATCGATAAGGGACTTGCGAATTATAAGGAAAGCGCCATTGTCCGTCGGCTGCAATTCGTGCCGATAGCAGATTTCCATCACGATCCTCCAAAACCGTACATGCCGGATCAGCAAATAATTGATTAGGCAAACAAAAGGTATACATTCCAAGCAGGACAAAGAAAAGCTCGGGTAATATGAACTTCAAAAAGCGTTTAACTCGTTTCATTGGACAAAATCTGAAACGAAATTGCCTCAACCATTTTTACATCAATGTATGTTTCGAGAATCTGCAGACTTCCAAATAGAATTCGCTTGTATATGACTGCGTATGCCATAGCCTCGGCGAAGGCATAAGGCATAGTTCCGGCTCAACCGCTCATGCAAATGCCGTTAATAATATCTGGATTCTTAAATGGAGCATACATTCATAATCCATCAACAGCTCAGTTAATAACTCTAAATATCCTGATTTAACTATGCTTTCAGCAAGATTTTAAGAGCAATATTTTATGAACAGGCTTGTCAAAAACTAGCCGATCTTAAACGTTTAACAGACGAATCATGTGCTGCGAATTTTGTTTCTTTCAGCCGGTGGGTGGTTAGTGGTCGGCCCCCGCGTGCGCGAAGATTTTTTGTTAATTGACAATGCTTTCAGCCAAAAAACGTTCTTTCTTGTTAATTCATTTTTCCCAAAAAAGTCGTTTTTTCTCACTCCTTCCCTCCTGCTATGTTCCTACATTTGTCGGAATCCATGCTGCGCTTCTACAAAATTCTCTTACTACTCCTGCTTCTTCCATCTGGAATTAGAGCTCAGCAGTTCCATTTTCGCAATTACTCACTTAGCGAAGGATTAGCACAAAGTCAGGTATATGCTATTTGTCAGGCTAAAAATGGAACCATCTGGATGGGCACCCGTGGAGGCGGCTTAAGTGCTTTCGATGGAATCCGTTTTCAAAATTATACCACTCGTGATGGATTGTCAGATAATTATATTCTTAGCCTAGCTGAAGATTCGCTTGGAAAGCTTTGGATAGGCACCAATAACGGGATATGCACATTCAACGGTAGAACTTTTCATAAAGAAATTCTGCCCGACAGTGGAACCATTGTAGTAGAAAGTATTTTACTGAATCATCCAAATGAACTATTAATCGGAACTCAGAAAGGAATCTACACGCTTAAATCGAACAAGTGGACAAAGTTTAGAAATGATATTCCAAGCATTCAAGAAAACATTAGTTGCCTATACAACGATCATTCAGATAGATTGTGGATAGGGAATAACAGCGGAATTACTTGCATCGATAAAAAAACGGTATTTCATCTGGGTTTGAAAGAAGGTTTGTCCAGTGAAGCCATTCGGTGCATTACAGAAGATGCTGGCGGAACAATTTGGATAGGTACTTATGGAAGCGGAATTATCTGGATTACCAAAAATGGTATTCGGAAAATAAATTCTCCCAATGTCCTTCCTGACCCAATTGTGCAAAGTCTATTTCGTGATGCCCAAAACCGAATCTGGATTGGTACACAAGAAGCAGGTGCAGGATTTTGGAATCCTAATGATAGTTTATTCCGATTTATTAATGAACGTGATGGATTAAGCAATAATCACATTCGCTGTATCATAGATGATTACTGGGGAAATATCTGGCTTGGAACATCAGGTGGTGGAATAAGCAAATATTTCGGACAACAATTCACACATTTTGATCAACGTAGCGGATTACCCGGAAGAAATGTTTACGCGATTGCAGAAGATACTTCAGGTGCAATTTGGTTCAGTACTTCAGCTGGTGGCTTGGGACGAGTAGAAGGAAATAGCATCAAAGATTTAAGTCGTGCTGAAGGATTTCCATCGGTTAAAATCAAAAAGTTAATGACCGATTTACAAAACCGCTTGTGGATTGGTACCGAAGGTGAAGGTTTGTATGTAAATAATGGTCATGATTTAAAGCATTTTGGAAATGAGAATGGTTTAAAAGGAAATTGGATTCGCGATATTATTCAAGATTTAGCGGGGAATATTTGGATTGCAAAAGCTGGTGGAGGAATTGCGAAACTATCGGAAGAAAATAACCAATTCAAATTCAAACATTTTGGTCTGGAAGAAGGACTTAAAGAAGATCGAATAAATGCATTATTACAAGATAAAGCAGGACGAATTTGGTTTGCTACTACATCTAATGGTTGTGGATTTATACAAAACGATTCTATTATTAATTTCAACACTAAAGATGGATTAAGTAGTCAGAAATTACGCTCGTTAGCTTTAGCTCCTATTGGTACTATTTGGATTGGAACTGCTGATCGGGGTTTGTGCGAAATTAGTATGAATGGAAATCGACCTGTATTCCAGAATATTTCTACCATACAAGGACTTACATCCGATAATATATATTTAATCAATTTCGACAGTGATGGAAAACTTTGGGTAGGGTCAGAAAAAGGACTTGATCGCTTAACATTTAGCAAAGAAGGCAAGCTCGAGGAAATCAAGCATTTTGGCTATTCAGAGGGATTTATAGGAATTGAAACATCACAAAACGCTACGCTTCTTGATAAACAAGGCAAACTTTGGTTTGGTACAATCAACGGATTAACACGCTTTAATCCAGCACTCACCGACATCAATAAAATAGCACCAATTGTTCAATTACGAGATATTCGTTTATTCTTCAAACCACTAACTGAAACACCTTTTGCTTCATTTTGGGAAACTCTTAGTCAAGATACTTCACAAATTCTGAAACTTCCTTTTAATCAAAATCATTTAAGTTTTGATTTTTTCGGTGTGAATCATCGAAATCCAGAACAAGTGAAATACCAATGGAAACTGGTTGGATTAGATGAAAACTGGACTCCTCCTGGGTTTCAACATAACATTACCTATTCCAATCTTCCATCAGGTGAATATACATTTCTGTACCGAGCTGCAAATGAAGATGGAATTTGGAGTGAAGCTAAAGCAATACACTTTCAAATTGCGATACCAATCTGGAAACGGCTGTGGTTTATAGGTATTTGTATAGGATTAATAGTAATTCTTGTCTGGTTGTATTTCCGTTGGCGACTTCGAAGAATCAAACGGAAAGCACAGGAAGCACAAGAAAAACTGAAGCTTGAGACCGATGTTCTCAAGCTAGAACAAAAGGCCTTGCAATTGCAAATGAACCCGCATTTTATATTTAATGCACTCAATTCAATTCAAGCATTAATTGGCACGCAGGACGAAAAAACAGCTCGTTATTATTTGTCCAAATTTTCACGATTAATGCGTCAAATACTAGAAAGCAGTCGCGAACAAATCATCCCGCTTGACTTAGAAATTAGCATTTTAGAGAATTATCTGAGTATTGAGCAATTCAGTCACGGCGTTAATTTTACTTGGGAAATAACTTTTGATGAATCTATTTCTCCTTCTAATACGGGCATTTTACCTATGCTCATTCATCCATTTGTTGAAAATGCAGTAATTCACGGCCTTATACCCAAAGGTGCAGATGGACGGATTCACATTCAATTTAGCAAATCTGAGAATCAACTTATAGTTCGAATTTCGGATAATGGAATTGGTCGTGAAAAAGCCCGTGAACGTCGATCTCAGCAAGACCAGCATCATAAATCAACTGCATTATTAGTGGTTCAAGAACGCCTCGAATTATTAGAAGGAAAAACGCATGTTCAAATCATCGATTTAACAAACAGTGACGGGACTTCATCAGGAACAGAAATCAAAGTGAGCCTACCTTTTACATCTTTAGATTAAAGAATTATTTGCTGCTATTTTTAACTATTTTCGCTCAAATGTTTCAAAATAAAGTCGTAAATCGTATATCGTATATCATAAGAAAAAATGAAACTCCGCGCACTCCTAATCGATGATATAACTGAAGCACGCAATAATCTTCGTCGGGATATTGCTGATTGGTGCTCAGATGTCGAAATAATTGGAGAAGCAGATGGAGTGATTTCTGGAGCAAAAGAAATTCAGAAACAAAAACCTGATTTAGTATTTCTAGACATTCAAATGCAGGATGGCAGTGGATTTGATTTATTAGACATTTTAGGTGAAATGAAGTTACATGTCATTTTCACTACTGCCTCGGATGCTTTTGCAGTCAAGGCTTTTCGTTATGCGGCAGTGGATTATTTACTAAAGCCTATTGATCCAGATGAATAAAAAAATGCTGTTGCTAAAATAAATATACAAGCAAATTCAAACGAAAACTTAAACTTAAACTTACTCAA
>JBIKOC010000200.1:0-4418 GCA_044358335.1 Flavobacteriales bacterium
TTTACTTCAAGCTCAAATTGTAGTAGCTGAAGACACTTCTGTTAATGGTTGGAAAAAAGGTGGCTTTTTCGCTTTAAACTTTAATCAAGTTTCATTAACTAATTGGGCAGCTGGAGGCGAAAGCGCTTTGTCTTCTACCGCAATGGTTAATGCTTTCGTTAAATACCGTCACAACGATTTATATTTCGAATCGGTTCTGGATGGTGGTTTTGGCTTTATCACAACTAAATCGCAGTCGTTGCGTAAGAATGAAGATAAAATTGAAGTCAATGCTAAGTTTGGAAAGAAAGCCAAAGGCAAGTTTTTCTATGCCGGAATGCTGAACTTTCGGACGCAAATGGCACCGGGTTTTAATTTTCCGGATGATTCAACAGTGATTTCCCGATTTCTTGCTCCAGGTTTTTTATCCCTTGCTCTTGGTATGGATTATAAGCCAAATGAATGGTTTTCGATGTTCATTTCACCTGCAACCGGACGAGCAACTTTTGTGATGGATCAACGATTAGCTGATCTCGGACAGTTTGGAGTTACTGCAGCAGTTATTGACCCTTTAACAGGCAACATAATCACACCTGGAGCGAAAACTCGCTTTGAGTTTGGTGCGTATTTGCGTGCTCGTTTACAAAAGGATTTAGTGAAAAACATCTCGGTTGTTTCTAACCTTCAGTTGTTTAATAATTACACCGATCCAATTGCTGCTCAGCGCTCTAATATCGATGTAAACTGGGAAAACTTAATTCTAATTAAAGCCAACAAATGGCTTACAACTAGCATTTTCACTAATTTGATTTACGATAACGATGTACAAGTTCCTGTAAAGCGAATTGTAAATGGAGTAGAAGTAGCGGGCAAAGGACCGAGAACTCAATTTAAAGAGGTTTTAGGAGTTGGACTTTCCTTTAAATTTTAAAACGCATAATTTATTCAACAAAAAAGGCTGCTTTATGCAGCCTTTTTTGTGCTCCATTTTACCGACTTAATCAGCTATTTGAACGCTCGCTGAGCCTGTCGAAGCGAGCGGAGTTTTGAATAGAAATTGTAAAAAAAATCCCATGGAAGCACCAGTACCCCCGGATTTCAATCTGGGGGTTGACAGAAACCAACGAGAAGCCTACCTTGTAAATCAATAATCTAACATTCACGCAAGCGGTTAGGATAGCAGCGCACGCTTTCTCTAAAGTTTCAGCTGGTGAAAAGATTTGCAGCGCATAGCCTGCTCAACCGCCCTGAATAAAGCAACCTCGGATTTCAATCCGTGTTACAGTGGTTCAGAATTACCTTGAATCAAAAGCAAACTTGAATACTACTTACTTCTCTTGCAGCACAAATCCGATATCCTGAATTAGGTTATTTACCTGAGCAGAATCGGTACCGTCATAAAAACCTCGAATACGCTGGTGGCGGTCTATTAATGCGAAATTTTGTGTGTGAATAAAATCCTCAGGGCCACCATCACCATCTTCGAGATTCAATAAATATCCTTTGCGAGCTAAATCATATAAAGCCGGTTTCTCACCCGTAAGGAAAATCCATTGTTTCGTATTAGCCTTATAGCTTTGAGCATATCCTTTTAATTGAGCAGGGGTGTCGGTTTCGGGATCGACAGTATGCGATAAAATTCGAAAATCAGTTTCGTTTTTATATGCGGCCGCAACTCGATCTAGCTGTTTCGACATGATGGGACAAATACTCTGACATGTGGTGAAAAAGTAATCTGCTACGAACACTTTATTTTGCACATCAGCCTGTGTAATTGTTTGGCCGTCTTGATTAGTAAATGTGAAATTGGGAATTCGATGCCAGAGTGTATCGTATTTGACCGTTGATCCGATGCGTGTGCTGTCGATACTATGGTTTCCGAGAATTGGAAGTCTTTTATAAAAACGTGTTTTTTCTTTATTACTGAAATAATAAATGCCGAAAAGTAGCGCTGCAATTAGTGGGATTAGAATTGATAGTGTGCGTTTCATGAGACAAATTACGTTTGAAATTGAATGCAGTAAACCAATAATGAATTTAAATTGGGATAATATTCGATTTTATGGGTGATTTATATTTATCAGGAATTACCGTTAAAATTGTTGTGCAAAGTGCTTCTGTTAAGCGCTGCTTGACTACTTGACGACGAGTAATTAAACTGATTTCACGAACTGGTTCTGGTGTTTTAAAATAGCGAATCTGCTCTCGTTGTTCATCACTAAATCCACGAGAAGAAAACTCTGGAAGTAATGTCACGCCTGCGTTGTGTTCAACTAAACCTTTCAAAGTTTCAATGCTACCAGCTTTGAGATGAATATGAATATCGCCACCAGATTTATCTTGCATCTGACACAAATTCAACACTTGAGAACGAAAACAATGTCCTTCGGCAAGTAGCCAGAGATTGGAAAGATTGATATCCGAAATTCGAATAGCTGATTTTTTCAATAGTGGATCATTCAGTGCCACATAAGCAACAAAAGGTTCATAATAGAGTGGTAACTCGTGTAAATTACTTTCAGGAAGTGGAGTTGCTGCTATACCGGCATCAAGTTCGTCACGTTTGAGTTTGGCAATGAGATTTTCTGTGGTGATTTCCTCAATTTCCAATTCAACTCGTGGATATTGCGCTTGAAATTCTCCTAAGAAAAGTGGTAATAAATAGGGCGCAACGGTAGGAATAAAACCAATCCGAAGCAATCCTTGTAATTCCTCGTTAGCATCTTTTACTTGCTCTCTAATTCTCTTACCTAACTGAACCATTTGTCGGGCTTCGTCTAAAATACGAATGGCTGCATCTGTAGGTACAACAGGCTGTTTGCCTCGATCGAACAAGGCAACACCTAATTCATCTTCCAACTTCTTAAGTTGCATACTCAAGGTCGGTTGAGTCACAAAACAAGCATCTGCTGCTCGTGCAAAATGGCGATGGGTGTCAACTGCAATTAGATATTCTAGTTGAGTAAGTGTCATGAGGTAAATATAGGCAAAGTCGATGTGTTCTTAAAAACAATCAATTTGATTGATGGTTTGAGTTGCTTCACCTATGTCCAATCAAAACGGAAATTATAAATGATGAATCGAATAATTTCTTTAGGTGAGTCTTTCCCAACATTTGCAAAGACTGTAGTAACTTCAATCGAAAAAGGAAAAGAATATTCTAAACTTTCACTCGATCAACAGCTCTGAACAGGTAAATGGATGGTTATGTTTTGGTGGCCGGAGGATTTCACTTTTGTTTGTCCAACCGAAATTGCCGAATTCAACAAGAATTACAGCGAATTCAGCGATCGTGACACGAATTTAATTGGAGCTTCAACCGATTCAGAATTTGTGCATCTCGCTTGGCATCAGAATCACGCCGATTTGAAGGGCTTGCGATTCCCTATGCTTGCAGATACTTCTAAATCGCTAGCTGAAGAGTTGGGTATTCTTGAAGCGAATGAAAAAGTAGCTTATCGAGCTACATTCATTGTTGATCCGCAAGGAATTATTCGTTGGGTTTCGGTGTACGATTTAAACGTGGGAAGGAATGTAGAAAAAGTTTTACGCGTATTAGATGCATTGCAAACGGATGAATTATGTCCGTGTAATTGGAAGCGTGGCAAAGAAACATTATCCCATGTTGCAGAACCGGTTGAAGTTTAAATTTTCGGAAAATGATCGCATTAGAAAATGAAACCATACAGAATTTAATTGTTGATTTGAATTTATCAGATGATGCAATTTCAAATCATCTGAATCACTTGGCAATAAACGAAAGTAAATACTTGCGTGATTTGCGAATTAATTTGAAAAATGCACTTGGATTTTCGAATTTAACTCGAAAAGAAAGTTTATTAATTGCTTTTTCGGTAGCGGTAAATGATCGCACAAATTACTTGGCAGATGTGTTTGAAAAACTAGCTAAAGCCGAAGGAGTCAGCGAGGAAGAATTGTCTGAAGTTCGTGCTTGTGTTTCTTTGTTAAATGTGAATAATGTGTTTTATCGATTTCGTCATTTTACCAAGAAGGATTATTATCAACAAACACCTGCCGGAATTAAAAGGGGTATAATGATGAATCCGATTTTAGGTAAAGAGTTTTTCGAGTTGTTGAGTTTGGCTGTTTCAGCTTTGAATGGCTGTGAATTATGTGTGAATGCACACGAGAATTCTTTAATTCAATTAGGCACTAGCGAAGCAAGTGTGTATTATGCAGTGCGATATTTAGCCATCTATAGATGACTGACAGTATTTAATTAGACCATTCATTTTTCTTAACCACCGGTGTTTTCCTTCGGGAGAATGTCGGTTGTTTTATTTTCTAGTATGGTTTTCGGTTTACGGTGCCTTGATAATCAGTTTAGGCCGAAATTGATATCGAGGTAAAGAGGAGATTGAAATGTTTTTGGTGGAAAAAGCCAATGTATAAACCAGATATTTATTTCTATTTGACAT
>JBIKOC010000201.1:0-4394 GCA_044358335.1 Flavobacteriales bacterium
AAATCGCAACGCGACATTAAATCGTTAATCATGCCTTGCAATCCCATGCTACGTCCGTCATCTGGGTGATAGAGGCGTGAAATTCCATACTGCTGCAATTCCTCAATTTCGGATGGCAAAATAGTTCCGCCACCACCACCTAAAATGCGGATATGACCGGCTCCCTTTTCGTGAAGTAAATCATACATATACTTGAAATACTCAACGTGACCGCCTTGGTAGGAAGTCATAGCAATGGCTTGAGCATCCTCTTGAATGGCGCAATTCACGACTTCTTCCACCGAACGATCATGCCCGAGGTGAATGACTTCGGCACCTGAACTTTGGATGATACGGCGCATGATGTTAATGGCGGCATCGTGCCCATCGAAAAGGGATGCAGCTGTAACGATACGGATTTTATGCTGAGGCTGGTAAACAGATGTTTCCATGCTAATCAATTGATTTTGGGATGGCAAAGATAAGCAGAAGGATGTTTAGATGAGTGAAGCTGAAACTGGTTAGAAATGAATGATTTAATTGATTCTGTCTATATTATTAAGTGAAAATTATCTATTCTGAAATGATTTATTCAGGAAAGAAATTATTGAAGGAAGTGTTTATTAATCAATAAAACCAAACTGAGATTTTAGGAAAGTTTACTCGCATGTTGCTTCTAACTATGTATGATGAATTCGTGATGGGATATAAAGATCGCTCGGCTATTTTTGTTAATCGGAATAACCTAAATCCTAAGCCTAAGTCTCTCCATAATTGTATTATTGTTTGGGAAGGGCAAGTAATTGGCAATTGGAAAAGAACAGTTTCACCTAAGACAATTAATCTAGCAGATCAGTTTTTAAAGTGTTAACAAGAGAACAAAAACGAGCATTTGAACTAGCTTTAGCAGACTTTGAAAACTTAAGTAAGTAAAATTAAATCTAAGCTAAAATCAATGTTAGCTTTACCAATTTGAATAGTGCCATTTCATACATTCAATTCGAAAAGAATTAATAATCATTAACAGATGAATCCACTAACAATCAGACCTTTTCAGATGTCCGATCAAGTCAGTCTGTTAGAGATTATTCAGTTGAATATTCCAACGTATTTTGCTCAAGAAGAAAAGGATGAATTAAAGTATTACTTGGAAAATGAAATGGAGGATTATTTCGTGGTGGAAAAAGGTAATAAAGTGGTTGCTGGTGGTGGAATAAATTATCCGCTCAATCAAAAATTTGCTACAATAAGCTGGGATTTAATTCACCCCGATTTCCAGGGTATTAGAATAGGAAGTGAATTAATTAAGTTTCGAATTAATCATATCCAGAATAAAGGATTTAATAAAATTCGTGTTCGGACTTCACAGCAAGCATTTGGCTTCTATGAAAAACATAATTTCGTTTTACAAGAAGTAATTCCTGACTATTGGGCAAAAGGATATGATTTATATGATATGTTTTTAGTGATTGTTGATTGACTCAATATTCTTAACTAAACAGTTAATTCTAAAATGAAAGCATCTCTAGGCAAATACAAATTAAAGAATGACTTAGAAATAACTATTCGATATGCTCTATGCTCGCATAGAAAATGCAGATAAGTTGGTTGAAGCAAAACAAAAATACATGGCTGAAAGTCCATTTATACCAATAAACGTAAAGGAATACACAAACTACAGGAAAATAAATGGCAACAAAAATTAGCTCCTTAAGGACATGTAAAAATGGTCACTCATATCACAAAACAAGTAATTGCCCTGTTTGCCCTAAATGTGAATCAAATCGAAAACCTGATGCAAATTTTTTAACTAAACTAGGAGCTCCTGCTCGCCGAGCATTGGAAAATAATGGGATTTTATCTCTTGAAAAATTGTCCTACTATACTGAAGTGGAATTACTTCAATTTCATGGTTTGGGAAAATCCTCCATTCCGAAAATAATTAGCATGCTTTCCGAACAAGGACTTCATCTTAAAAAGATTGATTAATAAAATGAAATTAAACCATTAACGTATTAACGTTATAGTACCTTTTAATTCATAGGATTTCGAATCACTCCCTTCAGCTTTCAACACGAAGAAGTAAGTGCCGTCGAGCGCATTTTCACCATTGTGTTTACCATCCCAACCTGGCAGCAGTTCCGAAGATTGATACATTTCAACTCCCCAACGATTTAAAACTTGAAGATCAAATGATTTAATACTAATGGCATCAACCGTTAGAAAATCATTCATACCATCACCATTCGGACTAAAACAATTAGGCACATTTAATTCGGAAGGTAATTCTGGCAATACAAGTACTTCAATTGTATCCAATCCTGAGCAGCCAGCATCATCGGTAATTTCAACGATAACAGCATATAAACCCGCTTCATTAAAAACAAAACTAGGAGTTGATGATGAACTAGAACCCAATCCACCGAAATCCCAATTATAGCTAGAAATGACATTTGTTGAATTGACTAAAAAATTGACATCCAAAGGAGCATTACCAGAATCAGGATCCGCAACAGATTGAAAATTCAAAGAAGAATTACTTACTACTAGTGTATCATTTCCTGATGCACAACCATTATCGACAGAAAGAATATATGTGCCCGGAAGAGTAACAATAATGCTATCTGAATTACTTCCAGTTGACCAAGAATTGCCGGTTGATTCACTCGAAACCAAAATCAAATTGGAACCAGAACAAATAACCGAACCGGCAGATATTATGGTTGGTTGGATAATTCCTGGTATTGTCAACACTTCGACAGAATCGGAAGAGGAGCCACATGAATTTGAAACAGTTAGAATATATAAGCCAGCATCACCGGTTGTAAGTGTATCATTTATAGATTGATCAGACCAGGTAAAATCGCTCACAGTATTTGAAATTAACTGAACCGTTTGTCCGGGACATAAAGCGAGATTTCCTAAAACCTGAATTGATACATTAGGTAATGGAAGAACCGTTAGATTAATACTGCTTTGCAAGACCCCACATGCTCCTAAAACGCTCACCGAATAGGTTCCTGATTGAGTAACTTGAATGCTTTGTGATGAATCTTGAGTTGACCAAACATTGCCACTTAAATAACTTGAATTCAAGGTGGCAGAACTGCCTTCACAAATAGTGTCAGGTCCAGTAATAGTTAGTGGTTGAGGGTTATCAATTAGCTCAACTGTAATAGAAATGGTATCACCACTTAAAAGTCCACAAGCATCCGTTGGAGAAACAGAAATGGTATAGGTTCCTGGTAAAGTTGTCCCCCAATCCAAAGTTATAGAATCGGCCACGGTAGTATCGTTTGGGGTAATGAATAAGGAAGTAGAGGGCTCGTCAAACCAATGATAATTTACTCCTCCAAACTCATCGGTACTTAGTATACTAGTTGTTCCGGTACATGCTTGGACTGGGCCATTTATAGTTGAGAATGATGGTATTGGACCATTCAATTCTGGAGTACTTAATACTACATTATCGACAAATAGAAATTCATCGTTTCGATTCGTTTTTATTCCAAGAACAAAACCAAAAGTTCCCACACAAGGTGGTACTTGATATAAAAATTGGTTTTGGTTGATATCTACCGAGATATTAGTTGCGCCTGTAAAAACGGTGATGGTATCTTGAAGAACTCCATCATGAATTGGAATAAACAATAAATTCTCACCCGTATCCCAGCCTGTGCCACTACAAGCAGGAAGTCGATTTCCATAATGAAACAGAAGACTTCGGGTGAACTGACTTGAAGTACTGATGTTGAAATCGGAAAAGGAGAATGTGTGAAAAATGCTAGCTCCATTTCCTGCACCGCCAGAAATACAACTTCCACCTCCCGAAACACCACCAACAACGATTGATTGAGAACCCGAAACAAAATTTGGAGCTTGAGTTGATTCGGCAATTCCATCGGCTGAAACGGCTGAGGCTGTGTAAGTCCAATTATCGCCTGGTTCTCCTCCTTGAAAAGCTAATTGTATTTGAGCCTGAGCATTTTCAACACAAGTGAGAATTATCACCCAAAACAAAAAGCGAAAATAATTTGTCCAATTCATGCTGCGAAACTACTAAATGCAATTGAGTAGCATGTTATAGAAATGTTATAAATATAACTCAATCAATTATGTATAATTCAAGTAATATGAGCTTGAACTCGTAGAATGAATTCTGACCTTAAAGTATATTTCACCAATTCAACCGAGTAATATTTTGGCTATCCATTTTATTCAATTTAAAATACCTACAATCATTGATGTATCCTTGTGTAGAAGCAATATGAATAAGCGCTTCATGCAACAGTATGATAAAATAAACGTCCTTTATAGTAGAATAACCATTGGAATTTCAAATGAAAAATTCAGAATACTCCCCAATCCACCGAATTATGCATTGGGCAATAGCTTTGTGCATGATCTTTTTATTA
>JBIKOC010000202.1:0-4382 GCA_044358335.1 Flavobacteriales bacterium
CTAATAGTTGGAGTAATTGATTCATTTCTTCTGAATCAAGGCTCCAATCTATATTTGCGAAACGTTCATATAAAATTATTTCTTCTACTGAAAGTTCTATACCCATTGAGCGAAACTGCTTTTGTTTCACCTTGGCACAGGTATCCTGCATCGTTTGGGCATATTTATTAGATATATTCTTTGGATGGTCTCTTTTACGAACTAGTAATTCTTGAATATTTGAAAGTTTGCAAAATTCACTGAGCCGAACCCAAAATTCATAATCTTCACCATGCACAAATTCGGGATCAAAGAGCAACTGGTTTTGACGTAAAACAGATGTTCTAATTGCAGCAGTTGGATGAGAGATATGAGTTTGATATAGATGACGGATACGTATCTCGGTATCGTCTGGGCTATACCTTACAGTTTTGGAATCTATATGTTCACCAAAATCTTCAAACCATGTTCCAATAAGGCCGTAATCAGAATTACTATCTAAGAATGAAACCTGTTTTTCTATTCGGTTGGGAAGACTTATATCATCTTGATCCATACGAATAATATAATCACCAACGCATTTCTCTAAACCAATATTAAGTGATGCAATTAATCCTTTATTAGTTTCATTGTTGATAATTCGAATTCGATTGTCATTATAACTTTGAAGTACCTTAAGACTATCATCTGTTGACCCATCATTAACAATTACAAATTCAAAATCACGAAATGATTGATTAAGGATGCTTTGTATTGCTTCAGCAAGATCAGTTCCGGCATTATAAACCGGCATAAATACAGAGACGCGAGGTGTTGACATGTTTAGAAGCGCAGCAAAGATACACGCATTTCTTTCCAAAGTTCAGCGATTCCTTTATCAAGACTAATTGCCGTTTTCCACCCAGTAAGTTGTTGAATTTTACTTATATCAAGAACATTCACAGGAACATCAATAGAACGAGAAGGTAAGTAATCTATAGGGAGTTTATTACCGGTAACATTTCGAATTGTCTGTAATACTTCATTAACAGATGTCCCTTTGCCTGATCCTATATTAAAGGTTTCATTAGTTATTGTGCTATCTATCAGCATTTGAATGGCTGAACACAAATCACTAATATGTAAATAATCACGCACCACCTGCCCATCGCCCCAAATTTCAATTGCTTTTTCTTGGATAAGCTTACCTAAGGTTACAGCAATCAAGCCTTGTTTGCCATATAAGTTTTGACCTGAACCATAAGGATTTGAAGGTCGAACAATGATATATTCAATATGTTGGCTTCTAGCTTGAAAACGGATGAATTCTTCCATAGCCAATTTAGCAAATCCATAGTGGTTCAATGGCGAAAGAGGAGATGTTTCATCGTTAATACTCAGGCCATTGTTGCCATAAATTGCACCTCCAGATGAAAAAAATAGCAGTTTTCTGCTACCATATTGTTCCATTGCACGCGTTAGTTCAAATCCTGCAGTAAGATTGAGTTCGCGTTCACGAATGAAATCTTCAAAATTAGAAGATGGTATTAGACTACAAGCAAGGTGAATTACCCAGTCAAATGGACCCTTTTGCAAGCATTTATGGACAAACCCTATTGTACTTAAATCGCCATAATGGAAAAACAAACGACGAGACGCATCATCTTCATTAGAAGAAGTGTCAGGTCTGTCACAAATGTGAACTTCAGCACCAGCCTTCAGTAAACTTGCTGTAAGGTTGCGACCAATAAAACCATTGCCTCCAAGGATAAGAATTCTCATCATTATTGGCGAAGATAATCAAATAGGTTATTACTTATATGCGTATCCAACTTGAAGGTAGCAGATCCGATGTATCTCTTGAATCATCTGCAAACCAACGTTTTGGAGCTATCACTCGTTTGGAAGTTGATGAATTGAGCCAAGCCCCCCACCAACTGAAACTACTATTTGCAATTACGTGATGCTTACACAAACTCATCAATTGCATATCTATAAATGACTGGTCTCCCTGATTATTATCGATATAATGTGTTGGATTACTTAAATGAAGGTTTTCTTTACACCAATCTGGATCATCTGAAAAAATAAAAAATTCTGGATGCTCAAGTCCTTCGCATATGAGATTATTTGCATTTATATAGTAATCTAAACTGCATGAACCATGTGTTTTTGCAACTTCAGGATTATGTACCATATCACTCCGTCTAACATGCAAGGACACTGCATTTGAGTTCTGAATTAGATTTGCCCAATGTTGATTCTTCCCTTCTAATGGAAATCTAAATTGGAAATCTTTACGAATCACTTCAGCATATTCAGTAAAGTACTTCTCAGATTGCCAATAACCAATTAAGTAAGTATTTATAGATGCTTTGTTGAAATTGGTGTCATATTGAAAATGAGGCTCTTTGTAAACTGCTTGCTTGTAATATGGCTTCATCGAATCAAGCTTGGTAATTATTTTACCACTCAAACTATTTATGTTGGGATACCGTAAACGCTGGATTTCTTTTTCAGTTGCAAAAATGGGATCTAATGAAAATGGGTCAAGGCCATAACTTCTTGGTGTTTGTTTTTCTATATTCATATCGAACCACCTGCGATCTATTTTAAGCGAAGTATTCAAGCGTAGAGATAATGCTCTGCCTGCTGCATATTGAAATAATTGATTGCCTAAGCCACTTATGAGTTCAACTATAATCATTTTGTTTTATTTTTTTTACCCCAATTACCTATTTTCTATTCGCAAAAACATTCCTAAATGACGCAAATAGGCAGTAAATTCGAATAAATATTGGAATTCTTTCATTTAAACCTGTGGTGCGAATTTCCGAAATAGATTTAATCTCAAAATCAATTAGAATTTGAACAATTCTTTTTCGAAAAAAAGATCTGTTTTTTGAGTTTAAAAGAGACTTTAGTTTGACGTAACAATATATATATTCTCTGACAAATACAGATTTATTGTTCTTTAAATATGTTGTAAGTTGGAATTCTTGCTCCTCCCCAATAACAATTAGTCCTTCGTCGATTCGATGTATTTTTCCGTTTAAAATTAATCTGAAATAAAACTCAATATCAACCAACCAAATCAAGTTTGTATCGAACTTAAATTTATTTTGATTTCTGTATATAATGGCAGAAGGTGCTCCAATTATATTTGCTTCGAAAAGAAAAGCGGGAAATGTTTCAATTTTATTTAATCGATACTCTAAAGGAGAATATAAACTTTCCTTACCCGTTCTAGTATTATGAATCCAACTTTTGCAGAAAAAAAAATCAATATTTGGTTCTTTATGAATAGCATCTGCAAATTTTTCCAAAGAATCAGCTGATGCTAACCAATCATCGTGATGTATAATTTTAATCCATTCACCTTTAGCTTTCTCTATTGCTGAATTCCAGTTACCAGGTGAGCCTTTTGCTGGATTATTTTTATAGTATCGAATAGGGAAATTCCAATTTTCATTAATTGTGCTTTCTAGTTCTTCTCCCGGACTGTCATCAGTGATAATAACCTCGAAATCACGAAATGTTTGAATTTGAATAGATCCCAGCAACTTTTTTAGTGTTGAAGGCTGCTTATAAGCTGGAATACAAATGGAAATAAGCACAGTTAGATTTGAACAAAAGATGAATATAGCATATAGGAATCATCTCGATTCCAATTCTAAGTTGAAAGTTCAGTATTACAGATGTTAATCTTTAATTACTGATTTTTTTTGCAAAAATAACCAATATTCAAATTCGTTTGACTGTAGAGGCTTAGACCAATCAAACTTTGGAATAGTACAAATTTGAAATTTAAACCTCAGATAACCAAAAAATTGCAAATAACTTAATTGCCTTCAAAACCTTTTTTAAGCAAACTTGTTATGTTTGTGTAGCGTTAGTTTGATTTAGGTATTGGGGTAGATCTTCATTGATCTGCCCCAATTTTTTTCTACTTCTGAGTAGTAGACTTATAAATAACTTCTCAGAAATTATCCAGCTTAAAGACAATATTACACTTCTTAATCCTGGATGGATCTCTCTCAGAATTTGGAACATTAATGACCTAGGAGCATTTCGTAAATTATGCTCTTTTATCATTATTGTTAGGTATCTCAGATAAACCTGATGTAATTGAGATCTCCTGTTTGTCAGATGTTTACCAGGTAATATCAATATGGCTTTCAACAATGGTACAACTAGTTTTAGTTCTTGCCAGGTAGAAGATCCGGAATGTACTCGATAAAGAAATAATGCTTTCGGTATGCCTATGAATGTACAACCTTTGTCAAGTAATTTTGTCCAAAGTAGGTAATCTTCACAATTTTGAATCTCAAGATCTTCTGGAAACATCCCATAATCTAACAGGACCTGTTTTTTAACTAATACTGATGAAGTAGGTATTTTATTTTGTTTGTGAAATTCTTGAA
>JBIKOC010000203.1:0-4349 GCA_044358335.1 Flavobacteriales bacterium
AATCGCCTGATACCTTATTCTTTGATAATATCCATTATATCACCGAAGGCAAATTGAAATTTCGTCCTCGTGCTATAAAACCAGCGATAACATTCAATAAAGGAGATTTGTACAGTAAAATTGAAGCGGATAAAACCTACAGAAGAATCTCCGATTATAAAACGTTCAAATTCATCAACATTCAATTTAAACCAAGTGCTGGCGGCGATTCAACCGGATTGCTTGATTGTGAAATTCAAGTAAGTCCATACTTACGAAATGCCTACACAATTCAAACACAAGGGACAAATAAAGCAGGTGATTTGGGGGTTTCGGGTGATTTTATTTGGCAAAACCGAAATTTCCTTCGTGGACTTGAGCAAATTGAGTTTCGTTTGAATACGACACTGGAGGTTCAGCGAATCATCTCAGATGTAAACGATGAAAACCAAACCATCCAAGAACTTCTTCCTTTTAACACCATTTTATTTGGACCGGTTGTATCCTTGAAACTACCTAAGATTCCACGTTTTATGAATTTTTTAGGAAAAAGTGGACAAAAAACAAACATCACTACATCTTATAACTTCCAGCAAAGACCCGATTACAAAAGAAATATCTTCAATCTAGCTTATGGATTCACGGCTAAATCGGGGACACGAGTTACTAATACATTCAACCCGGCTGAAATCAACTTCGTGAATGTGAATTTGGGGACAGAGTTCTCTGAATTGTTAGACAAATCAAACAATCTATTTCTGAAGAACTCTTTTCAAAGTCAGTTAATTTCATCGATGCGTTACAGTTTCATCTACAATTCTCAAAAAGTAGGTGAATCAAAAAACTTCTTTTTCTTTCAGGGCAACTTAGAAAACTCTGGTTTAGTTTTAAGTGCTACTCGCCCCCTATTCCATCCTGCGGCAACTAACGATGAAGGCAAATACATCGTTTTTGGCGTTCCATTTTCGCAGTATTTACGATTCGATACCGATTTACGCTACTACAAATTCATGGGAAGATCTTCTTCAATTGCTATGCGTAGTATCGTTGGTTTAGGTATTCCATACGGAAACAGTAAAGTAATGCCTTTCGTGAAAAGTTTCTTTGGTGGAGGAGCCAATGGAAATCGAGCTTGGATTGCACGTTCACTCGGTCCGGGTGGTTATCAAAATCCGACAGGAATTCGATTTGACCAAATTGGAGATATCAAATTGGAATGGAACCTTGAATACCGCTCTAAGATTTATAAGATTTTCGAAGGTGCTGCCTTTGTTGATGCGGGTAATATTTGGCTACGAAAAGTTGATACACAACGACCGCTTGCTGATTTCGATTTAAGTCGCTTTTACAAAGAAATCGCCGTTGGTGTGGGTGGTGGACTTCGATTAAACTTTGATTATTTTATCATCCGATTGGATGTAGCTTATAAAATGCGTGATCCTTCTGGTAATGCTGGTGATCGTTGGGTTTTGAAATACCAAAAACTCAGACAAGGGAATTTAAATTTTGGTATTGGATATCCATTCTAACATAATGCAAGATCAATTCTTCAAAGACATTGTTGTGGTTGAAATAGCTTCCGTGTTGGCTGGTCCCTCGGTTGGACGTTTTTTTGCCGAATGTGGTGCTCGAGTGATAAAGATTGAAAACAGTCGAACACATGGTGATGTAACTCGAACTTGGTTTAATAGTTTAGAAAATAAGGATGGGATTTCGGCGTATTATGCTTCTGTAAATCAAGGTAAAGAAGTTGTAATGCTTGATTTGAATCTGCCTTCCGATTTGAAAAAATTAGAATCGTTTTTATGCATGGCTGATGTGGTTATCAGTAATTACAAGAAGGAATCAGCTGAAAAATGGAATTTAAATCCAGAACAGGTTCGAAAACGTTTCCCTCAGATAATTTTCGGGCATTTAGAAGCATTTGGAGAGGATGACAATCGAGTAGCTTATGACATAGTTTTACAGGCAGAAGCTGGATATTTATCGATGTGTGGTACTGCCGAGAATCCGGCCCGATTACCTGTTGCCATGATTGATTTATTAGCAGGACATCAGCTCAAAGAAGGTATATTGATGGGGTTATTATACAAAGAACGAACAGGTAAAGGGGTTTGTGTTCGTGTTAATTTGTTGGATTCGGCTGTGGGAGCTTTAATAAACCAAGCTGGAAATTACTTAATGACCGGAATGATTCCAAAAGGTCAAGGCACATTACACCCGAATATTGCGCCTTATGGTGAATGGTTTACGTGCAAAGATGGTGAGCGAATTATTCTGGCAATTGGATCACAAGAGCAGTTTCATAAACTAGCACACTGTTTGAATTTAATGGAATTGATTGACGACCAAAGATTTATAAATAATGCTAATCGGGTAAAAAACCGAATTGCTTTAGCTGATCTCATGCGACCAATATTTATTAAGGAGGATCGAACATATTGGAATAAACTATTGAATCAACAGCAAATTCCCTGTGGTTCGATTTTAACCGTGAAAGAAGTGATGGAAGGTGCTGGAAAAAAACTCATTCGAGAAGAACGAATAGAAAATACCTTAACCCAAGCTGTTTCTTCGGTAAACTTTCAAATGGAAGCATAAAAAAACCCGGAAATCTTTTCAGAAATCCGGGCTTCAGAAACAATTTAATTATAAGCTCATTTCGTCTTCGCCTTCTTCTGCGATAAAATATTCGTCAGAAACTTTGCGAACATTTTTAGCTACTTCGTTGCCTTTTTCGTTAATCTCAACTGTGAATTCAACTGTATCACCATCGTGAATTTCGTTAAAGTCACCTTCCACTACATCTAAGTAATGAAAAAACAGATTATTGGGAGGATAAGCAACAAAGCCATAACCGCTCTTCATATTCAAGGTCTTAGATACTTTCATATCTCCCTTATCAATGATATTCTCGTATGTTTTTGGGGCACTTTCTTGAGTAACAAACAAGCCACCAACAACTAATTCATTGCCGCTATCCATGCTATCAATTATTTCGTGCATTGCAACCGGGTAGGTTACTTCTTCAAGTAAATCTTGTGAAGTACGAGTGATAATTTCACGTCCAGTATCGTCAGTGTATTCAAAATCCCAACTTAATACCATCACACGCGTTCCAATGGTATTTACTTTACGAATAAGTGGAACAAAATCACCGTCTGAAGTAATCAATACGAGTACATCGTATTTTTTCATGTAACTCAATTCGAGTGCTTCCAATGCGAGCCACACATCGATTCCTTTTTCTTCTTTACGGCCAGCACGGGTTCTTAATGGAAGGTAATGTGTAACAACACCTTCCGACATTAACACATCATCAAACAAACGGTCGTTGTACAATTGGTTACCGCGTTGACTAGCTTCGTAAGCACTCATTCTCCCCCGGAAATAATGAGCATCCACCACATGACAAAGACTATAATCCAAATGCATTTCTTCAGCAATTTGTTGGCGAATAAAGCTGTGCAAACCTGCAATGCTAATCCGGCGACGACGCTGATGGAAATAGTTGTAATAATTACTTACGTGAAGAAAATAATTCCCGTCGTAAAAAACGCCAATACGGACAACTCCGTCTTTTGGTTGAAACATAATTTAATTGTATTTAGATGGTTTGAATGGTTTGTGTAAGACGAATTAATTCAATTCGTTAACCCGTTTTAATCTTAAGAAATCGCCTTTCTGAAATGCTGCTGTGCGTAGCAGTTTATATAAGCGTGTTCGTATGAATAATAACAGAATTAATGAATGGATGTTTAAATCGCCTTATTTAATATGTGCAAATATAATACACAGCTAAATAGCTTAATCAAAACAAACAAAAAAAAGCTAGAAAACTATATTTCTTATTGGGTGTGAAACGACAACAGGTAAACAGAATCGCCTGAAATAAGTATATACGCAGTTTTTACTTAACCATACAACTATACGCTCACACTAAATTTTAATTCAATTTTTAAACATTGCTATTTAGGTGCTTTGTAAATGAGTCCCATTGCAACAAAAAAGTAAATTAAATTAGGAATCCATGCTGACAATGCGGGATTCACACCACCTTCTGTTGCAAACACGGAAGATAATTGCATTAGCATAACAAATGAAAAACTGATTCCGATTCCGATTCCGATATGTAATCCAACTCCCCCCCTCACCTTTCTTCCAGCCAAAGGAACAGCAATCAAGGCTAGGATTATATTTGATATAGGATTTGCCATTCTACGTTGTCGTTCGAGTAAATAATAATCGATAAACTCTGAACCTTTGTTCTGTTCTTGAACGATGAAACGATTGAGTTCAAAAAAATTCATCATTTCAACATCATCATCAGCAATAGCAAAATCGGCAGGTGCAAATAATAATGTAGTATC
>JBIKOC010000204.1:0-4337 GCA_044358335.1 Flavobacteriales bacterium
ATCCGAGAAGTCCACTTCTGAAAATAGTCGTGTAGCTGCAAATTCTTTTTCAGGATCAACCACAACCTTTTCTAAATCTAATTCACCCGATAAGAAGCGTATGACTTCCGAAACGTTACTTGCTCCATAAACAGCCAAATCGTTTACTATAGCTGCTTCTGCCGCATTCTCAGTTGGTAAAATCAAGGCTTTATATCCTTCTTTTCGGGCTTGAACGGCAATGGGCAAAGCTCCTCGAATGGGCAAAAGTCCTCCATCCAACGATAATTCACCCATGATGATAAACTCTGACAGTCGTTCGGCAGGCATTTGTCCAGATGCTGCTGCAATGCCAATGGCTATTGTTAAATCATAGGATGAACCTTCTTTGCGAATATCGGCTGGTGCCATATTCACAACAATCTTCTTCCCTGGCATGCGATAACCATTGAGCAGCAGCGCCGATTCAATACGTTGCTGACTTTCTTTTACGGCATTGTCGGGTAATCCAACAAGGAAAAACTTAATTCCTTGAGTAACGGTTACTTCAACTGTAATAGTGGTGGCATTAATACCCGAAACGGCACTGCCAAAAACTTTGGTAAGCATGATTTTCCATCAAACAGCGACACAAGACCCGGCGCTATTCAGGTACGGAACAAACGAAAACGGAACGAACTGCAAGTACGGAAAAACAGGGCATTTGGGCTGCAACTGTTGGTAAGTCGTGGAACTTGGGAGATTCTGACGAACTATTTTACTGGAAGAAGAATAGCCTTAGATTAGACTGTTCTCTATGCCTCCAATAATGCTGTGTATCACTTTGATGTGAATTTCTTGGGCACGATCGGCGTAACTGCTGTGAGGTGCACGAATTTCTACATCACACAAATTAGCCATTTTGCCACCGTCTTTACCTGTTAGCCCAATCACTTTCATGTTTTTCTCTCGAGCAGCCTCAATCGCACGTATCACATTTGCTGAATTTCCACTAGTGCTAATGGCGAGCAGAACATCTCCCGAATTACCTAAACCACTTATATAACGGGCGAAAACTTCTTGGTAACCATAGTCATTTCCAACACAGCTAATGTGGGAAGGATCAGAAATGGAAATTGCCGGCAAGGCGCGACGATCATCTCGGAAACGACCACTTAGTTCTTCGGCAAAATGCATCGCATCGCACATCGAACCACCATTTCCACAGGATATTATTTTTCCTCCTGCACGAATCGAATCACTCATCAACTGAATGGCAGAATCGATTTTTTGAATGTTTGATTCTTCCAACAGGAAGCTATTTAGAATCTCTTGTGCTTCCCGAAATTGTGCTTGGATGTAATCGAATTGGCTCATTCTTCTTCGTCGTATGGCAAGTAAATAAATCCAGCATTATCTTTCATCACAGCAAAAACACAAACAAATTTTGCGGGGTCTTTATAGGTTTGAATAAAGGCTTTCAACTTATCTTGTTTGATGATATTTCGCTTGACAAATTCTTCTAAAGTTGAAGCGTTAATGCTCCATTCCAAAGCCAGTTCTTCTTTATCGATAATGAGTTTTCCTAAATTGACTTCTTCCCGATAAGCTACGAAAATGGGATGTTTCGAAACATCATTTGCTAATATTTCATCCGAAATCTCACGGATAGATTCCTTATAAATTTGCAGATTCTGATTGAGTTCCTGCAGGTCGGAAGCGTGCTTTTGTGTGTCTAACATTAGGGCTGCAAGTTAGCAAATCAATGTGCCTTCTTGTTGTCTTCCTCATATAGAAATCGCAGCTTTACGTATTTCTGAAAGGTGTAATGTGCCGTAAACCGCGCGATTACCCAACCATAATACCCATCTAAAAACCCACCGCGAAGGATAAAATCCCGAAAAAACGCAAATCCAGGACGAACCCATAAATCCCATAAACGAGCAGGTTTTTTCTTCAGGTAATAAGCCTTGGCTGCTATGCTCGAGAAATAATCCAACTTTCGAACGTGTTCCTCAATTGTGTAATAGGTGTAATGCAACAAATCACCCTTCAAATGTGATACGGATGCTGAAGTAATTGGACTTGCTTTATCATGCGGATTTACACCAGTCCAGTGGATTTTACTTCGATCGAAAAGCCTTAGTTTAGTATCAGGATACCAACTTCCATGTCGAATCCAATGCCCGCAGTAATTACTTAAACGATTCATTGTGTAACCGTCGTGAGAAATTTGGGTTTTCACTTGGCGGATAGCATCTTTGAGTTGATCCGAAAGGGCTTCATCTGCATCCAGCGAAAGCACCCAGTTGTGACTAGATTGAGAAAGTGCGTAATTCTTTTGCTCAATGTGACCTTCAAAAGCGTGTTGAATGAATCGGGCTCCTGATTCTTCTACTAATTTTTGTGTTCGGTCGGTGGAGTAGGAGTCCACTACAACAATTTCATCCACAATTCCCCGAAGCGATTCAAGACATCTGCCGATGTTTTGTTCTTCGTTAAAGGTGATGATGACAGCCGAGATTTTGTGCATGGTGTTCAAACCTACTAAAAAATGGACTCGTCCAAAATAAAAAAGGTCTGCCAGCATCCCGACAGACCTTTAAAAATGAGGTGTATTCTTAGCTTAAAAGTTCTACAATGCGCTCTATGCCTTTGTTGTAGTTGGTAATTTGGTTACCATCTAATTTGCGAGATGCCAAATTGGCTGAGCAATCTTTCAGTACATCAAGGAAATTACCAATATTCACATTGTTGTTTTCAAACATATTGCGAACTACTGCCTTGGTGTTAAGCTCCTTACTTTCATCATATAGGTTGATGATTTTACGAAGCAATGCAACTTCTGAATCAACGGCAGTATTTGAGCCACCGAAATTAGAAGTACTTCCAGCTCCTGGAATATTCAATTTACGATCAAGGCTATCCTGCTCCCCATTTAGGTAGCGGATAAAATCATTGAGTTCAATGTCAAAAATTTTAGCCAAATCGGCCAAACGATTCAAACTTAGTTTCGTTACCCCGCGTTCAATTTTAGAATAAGCGCCAACAGTAATGTCTAAAGCTTTTGCCACATTTTCTTGACTCATACTCTTCGAAACCCGAATAAGTCTGAGTCTTTCTGCTTGTTTTTTCATTGGTGTGTAGTAGATGGTTGAATGACAAAACTACAAATTTTGAATTCTAAAGACTTAATTTAATTAACTCAAGAGAAAAAAAAGTCACAAATAAATCTAAATAAAACCATGTATTTAGCAACAATCAGTTGTTCAGGCGAATGCAAGTTTGTGTATTTCCTTAACAATCTGAATTTTTACCAAAAATACCCCATTGGTATTATTCAAATTTGGAATTTCGGATTTATATTCTGTTGTCATAAATATTTTACAGACAATTATTTGACATTTTCAACTCACTTATTTGGAATTAGTTTAAATAGGCTTCTGTAGCTTGCTTTGACAATTCAATGACATTCTTCGGAGGCTTCTCATGTACTTTTGTATTATAGAATAGTGTTTTGAAGGAATTCAAAGTCATCGCATTTACTCATCGTCAAACTCCACTTGATCAAGTTGGACGTTATCACCTTGTTCCTGAGGAAAGAGCATCACGTCTTTCTGTCTTGAAACAAGAATTGAAGCTTGATGAGTTGCTCTATTTGAGTACGTGTAATCGCGTAGAGTTTGTTTTTATATACAGCGGGAAAGCGGATTCCTCATTTTTACTTCATTTCTTTCAAGTTTTATTTCCCAGTTGGACGAAAGAAGATTCTGCTCTCATGTTAAATCAAGCACAAGTGATGGAAGGCGATGAAGCTATTCGTCACGTGTTTCATGTTGCAGCATCACTCGATTCTTTGGTTGTTGGTGAACGTGAGATTATTACTCAAATTCGTTCTGCTCACGAAGATTCTACACGAGAAAAATTAAGCGGGGATACTATTCGATTGCTGATGCGTAAAGTAATAGAGTCGGCTAAAGAAGTTTTTACCGATACTCCTATTGCTCGCAATCCAGTTTCGGTTGTTTCGTTGGCCTATCGTCATTTGAAAACCCTTCAGGTTAAAACAGAAGCTCGGTTCATTATCATTGGGGCAGGCCAAACAAATAACAATCTCTGTAAGTATTTGCATAAGCATGGCTTTAGAAATTTTACGGTATTCAACCGTAGTTTCGGGAAAGCGCAAGAACTTGCTGCTAACATTGGTGGCATTGCTTTGCCATTTGAAGAATTAAGCACTTTCAATTCTGGGTTTGATGTGTTAGTTGCTTGTACAGCTGCCTCAGAACACCTCGTTAGTCCATCTTTATACACCCATTTGCTTCAAGGCGATACTGACCGAAAAGTTGTTATCGATTTGGCTATTCCTTATGATGTTA
>JBIKOC010000205.1:0-4328 GCA_044358335.1 Flavobacteriales bacterium
ATAGGAGCAATTGAGTGGCAAAAATCATTAGGAGGAGCCGGGTATGAGCACTTATCATCTATTCAACAGACCATTGGTGGAGGATACATTATTGTAGGTTACTCGGATTCAAATGATGGTGATGTTACAGGCAATCATGGTTCGATGGATTATTGGTTAGTGAAACTAAATAATACAGGAACAATTGAGTGGCAAAAATCTTTAGGAGGTTCATTTCCTGAATATGCTAACTCTATTATACAGACGAATGATGGAGGATTTATTGTTTCAGGAACATCTGGTTCAAATGATAATGATGTTTCAGGCAATCATAGCACCGTTGAAAATTATACTAGCTATGATTGTTGGGTGGTAAAACTAAATACGTGTCAACCAAATGAGTCGTCTTTAACCTTCAATGAGTGCAATCCATTTTCAGTGAACGGATTTACCTACAGCAATTCTGGTATATACACCCAAAACCTTATCAACGCAAGAGGTTGCGATAGTACCCTCACAATTAACGCAGAAATCCTAGACTTCAACGCCCAAATTTTCCAAAACGATTCTATCCTGTTTGTCAATGGAACTCCTACCAATATTCAATGGATTAATTGCTCAACCGGACAAGCCATTTCAGGTGCAAATGAAACTTCCTTTATTCCTCAAATAACAGGGAATTATGGGGCCGTAATTACTGTTGGTGCGTGTGTGGATACGAGCAATTGTCGTTACATGCTTAGGTCAAATACACCAGTAAAACCCTCTTCTGTTTGCGACAATATTCAGGTTTCTCCTAATCCAACAGAAGACCTCATATCATTCACGTTAGATAAGTCTTCTTATTCGATTAACTTATTTACATCAGCTGGTGCATTGCTCTATTTAGCAACTGGAAATTCCCAAAAGCAAACGCTCAATTTGGGCGATTTAGCTCCAGCCATGTATGTGTTGCAGGTGGATGAGTGTAGGTTTAAAATTGTGAAACAATAAATTTAAATCACTCACTAAAATCAATGATATGGTAAACTTCAACTTTCATTGCATTAAATTCAAATTGGTTTTAATTGTTTTAGTGCTGTCATTTTCGACTGCAATCGCACAAACACCTTCATTTCAATGGGTGAAAACAATTGGTTCAAACAAGGAAGATCAAATAACGAGCATTGCAGCATCAAACGACGGATTTGTATACGTAGCAGGTAATTTTCAAGATACCATCGACTTAGACAATGGTCCCGGAGTTTATCCACTTATTTCAACAACTTTCAGTTTTTACGATGGACAATTCGATACTTTGGGAGGAGATCGCCAACTTTTTTTAGCAAAATATACTTCAGATGGACAAATCGTTTGGGGGAAGCAGTTTGGTGGTAGTTATTTCGATTTTGCAGGAATTGTGAAGCTTGATCATGCCGGCGATATTTTACTAACTGGTTCTTATTATGGTGCAATTGATTTTAATTTTTCCGATACACTCAATGCATTCGGAATTAGCGGTGGACAAAATACGTTTATCGCCAAATTCTCTCCCAATGGCGATATGATTTGGGATCGACGGTATGAATCAGGTGCATACCTTCCCGAATATGATTACGACTACACGAATTTTATTATTAATGATATTGCTTTTAATGATGATAATTCGATGATTTTATGTGGTACTACAACTGGACAAATTGATACATACTTGAATACTGTTTTCAATCAAAATGTGATAAATAATCGCAATACCGTTTTTTATCAAAAGCTTAATTCAAATGGAGAAAGTGAGTATTTGAAATTCATAAAAGGAAGCTCATCCACTACGAGTAATATCAATGCAGTTTCAATCAATCAACAAGGTGAATTCACACTTGCTGGCAATTTTTCTGATTCCTTGTGGATTAATCCAGATGATCCAAATTATTTTATCGATATAGATTCCTTGTCAGTCCAAAGCGACTATGGTTTTTTTGCACATTACAATGCTGCTGGTGTATTTCTATGGTCTAAATCGATTATAGGTGGTTTAGCATTGTATAATCGAGATATGGTAATTGATGCATACGGAAATCATTATATAGCGGGTGTATTTGCTCAACCACCCAATTACTTAGACACACGACCAGCTATAGATTTCGACCCCGGACCAGGCCAATACATCGTCCCAACCGAGTCTATCAATTCTTATACTTCTTCAGCTTTTTTAGCCAGTTATACTCCATCTGGAGATTTTCGTTGGGCATTTTGGATGTTCAGTCCTTCTTCAAATACCTTTTTAAACGGAGCTGTTCAAGGTAATTATCTAGAATTAGATGCTGCAGAGCGATTGATTTTTGGTGGGCTACTCAACAGCGTAATTTTGGATATAGACCCAGGGCCAAATGTTGTTTCTCTTCAAAGCGACGTTACCGGAATAAATGGTTCTTCTAATCCTTTTATTGCACGATATACTACCAACGGGAATTACATCTCGCACAAGCAATTTCGTGGTGCAGGAAGTTGTTTGCAGACTGGCTTGTCATTAGATAGCAGTGGTTCAATTTATTCATCTGGTTATTTCGCTGGATATTATAAATTCAATTTCCCTAATAACTTAGTCACTTCAAGCACTGATTTCACTTCATATAATTTTCCGCTTGGTGAATTTTGGGAAGCTCAAGATGGCTTTTTCACCAAGCATCAAAATTGTATTCAGAAGACCTACATCAATCAAACCATTTGTTCTGGAGATTCGATGTTTTATAACGGGTATCAGCTAAAATCCAGTGGACAGTTCCCCAGAGTTATTTCAACAAATAGTGGATGTGAACAGGTAGAAATTTTAAATCTTAACGTAATTCCTGCAATTGCCGTCAACCAATTAATAGGAATTTGTGAAGGTGAAACATTCACCATAGGCAATCAAACCTTCAATCAATCGGGCATTTATCAAATAGTATTTCCTGCTTCTAATGGATGTGATAGTTTGGTCACCACCAACTTAACGGTGGAATCTTTAAATGCACAAATCTCTTTGGTTGACAATGTGTATTCTGCGTTAAATGCTCCTGTTGATGCTACATTTCAATGGCTCGATTGTAACTCGAATTACGCCCCTTTAATTGCTGAAGTAGATCCAAGTTATATTGCTTCTTCTAATGGGAATTACGCAGTGGAAATGAGCAATGGAGATTGCCGCGATACTTCCAATTGCCTGGCATTTTTGAGCCTTGATTTACACACAATAACATCAAATCAATTTAAGGTTTATCCAATTCCTGCCGATGAAACCTTAATTATTGAAAGTGAATTTTCGAATTTACCCATCCGCATGTTGGATGCACAAGGCAGGTTGGTTTTCGAAACCACATCAAACTCAAAACGCATGGAAATAGATGTGCGTTTATTACAAAACGGACTTTATTTTATTCAATCTGAAAAAATCGCTCAGCCCTTTGCTGTCATGCATTACAGGTAATTAGTCAATATTGATAAATTATTTTTCTTATTAAACTACCCAAAAAAATACCCTAATTCATCTTGTGCCAAAAACTTCAGATAAGATTAAAGTAAATTTGAGAATTACGCTTTCAGTAGGTTTCAAATTTATTCAAATTCTGAAGCATGAAAAATGGTTACTTACTAGGTTCGCTTTTATTTTCATGCTGTTCAGTTTATAGCCAATGTTGTTCTAATGGAGTCAACTTACTGGCGAATTACAATCCTGATTTTTCAGCACCTTTTGTTGATGTTCCTCCCGGATTTATCACGGCTAATCCCTACACGTTTTACCCAACACCAGGCACCTATATAATCGTTCCTGTTCGCGATTATGGTGCTTGTTTCAGCACTCCTCAAGCCGACCACACGACAGGTGATCCTATTAATGGTCGATTTTTATGGTTTGATGCCAGTGCAACGGCTTCTCCTACAACACCTGATCTTGCCTGGCAACCATTCGATCCTTCGCTTCCTCCAGGCACACAAAGTTTAATTACTGTTTCGCCCAATACGATTTATGTCTTTTCCTGCTGGATTCGCGATTTGGCGCGCGAGCAAGATTGTATCACTGGCGGTTCTCCTTTAATGGGATTACGAATTAATGGTGCGGAAATGGCCGAAGTTGATTTGGGGCTTATTACAGATCCATGTTGTCCACAATGGACTTATTTATGCACAGAATGGAATTCAGGTGACAACACAACTGCACTTATTCAAATTGAAAGCAGAAGAGCTGACGGTTGGAATGATTTAGGTATCGATGATGTGTATTTCGGCACAACAACAGAAGCACTTCAATTTTCACTAGGAGCCGATACCACTGTTTGCGAAGGAGTCTCGCTTGTATTGTCAGATAACATAGAAAACTCAACCAATTTTTGGAG
>JBIKOC010000012.1:0-11637 GCA_044358335.1 Flavobacteriales bacterium
TATTGGTTTTAAAAAAATAAAATAAAAATCCTATCGAAAATGGAGCAGCATAAAAGGTAAATAAACGTTCATCTGGCAAGAGAAAAAACAGGCACAACATGAGTAAAATAGGCAAATACCGAATTAGTTGATTGGAGTGATTTAATAAGGGAAATAAGAATCCAATAAATATATAATACTGCATTTCAATTCCTAAAGTCCAGAATATATCATTTAACCAGGCATATGAAGTAAAAGGAATCGTATAAAAAAAATGAGCAATCCATCTCAGAGGCTCAATAGTTAAAGGCATATGATTATATAACTCAAATCCCCATTTCAAGAAAATAATTAGAATTAGGGTAACTAAATAAGGAGGTTGAATTCGAATAAACCGCTTCCAAATATATAATGGAAAATCACTAATGGAGTATTTATTTTGAGTTAATGACCATGGGATAATAAATCCAGAAATAACGAAGAATATATGCACAGCTTCGTAACCACCAAATGAATACAATCTTAAAACACTTAATTCGGGAAATAAATTGCCCCTGAAATCTGTATAATTGAGAAAATGATACAGGGTAATAAACAATGCAGTTAAGCCGCGCAGAATATGCACAGCTGGTATGGATTGCTTATTTGAAGTTACTTGAGACATGAAATGTTCCCTTTTTTCAAGAATGATTCTTCTGCAAGAAACAAAAAAGCCGGCTAAACCGGCTTTTCGAATTAAAATCAATTAGATGAAATCAATCATCAGCATGTTTTGAAGTCTTTTTACGAGGATCGCGTATAGTAAAATTTCGAGAAAGGTTGAATCCTCCAATAATATCACCTGCTTTCCAAGAACCTTTAGTTTCGTGTATAAAGGCCTTCTCGATCATATATGGACTGTTAGTAATGCATAATTGAAAAACGTGCCCACCTGTTTCAATATCAAATCCAATTGAAAGAACATCATGAGTTCCTTCTTGTTTGAATTTAGGAAGCTGATAAAAATATTCCACATTGATGCTTGTCCTTCGCGTCAATTTCATTCGACCTCCCACTCCAATGGAAAACAAATCATGAGGAGTAGAAATAGAATCAACCAAGTTTCTATGCACTAATGTGGGTGATACTTGAAAGGAGAAACTTTCATTGAATTTTCTACCAACAATTAACTGGTGTACAAAGAACATATTAGATGTAAAGAAGTTGGTTCTTTTTTCATCAGCAAATGGAATGGTCATCGTTTGCATGGATGCCATGTAACTAACTGTAACAGGCATATTTCTACTTCCTTTACTTTGACGAAGAATTTTTGCTTTCAAGAAACTATCATACGTTTTCTGGAAAGTACTTCTTCCGCCACCTATCATTAACCAACGATTTACACCATATTCGAGACTAACTCGCATAGTTGCGACATCGAGTCCATAAAATTGGCTTATACCTGTATTTACAGCACCAAAACGGTGAGATATTCTCATATCTAATACACCACCAGCTACATTTTCAACAGTATGACCGTTTATGAGTCGTGTGGTCTTAAATGTGGCTGTAGCATAATCAGGTTCAGCATCTTTCGACATTTCTTCTTCCATCATTTTGGAAAGATCGTCGGGTTGAGCAAAAGCTGAAAAACTTGCAGAAAGAGCAATAATGGTTGAAAGGAAGAATTTTTTCATTGAGTAGAAAAAAAAGGGAGCCGGTTTAGGGCTCCCATAAACATTATTTTTTAAGCTCGTAACTAGCGTCAACTGTGATAGTAGCTTTTTCAGCAATTTTATCAGCAACAACTGAAGGACGATCAACTTTGTAATCTGATAATTTCACAATTAATTTAGATTTAACAGAAATTTTCCCTCCTTTAATAGAGATTGTTCCGTCGGCAGTAACCGGCTGAGTAACACCATGCATACTTAAATTTCCAGCAACTTTTACAGCATAATCGCCATCATTAGCAAAATTAACAGCAGATAAATTACTGATTTTCCCTTTAAATTCTGCCTTCGGAAATTTGCCGCTTTCTAAGTAATTCTCATTGAAATGTTCTTCCATGAGAGCTTTTTCAAAACGGAAGCTTTTCACTAAAACCGCAAATACTACATCACCTGTCGATTTATTTAAAAATGATGTTGCTTCGTTATTGAGTGCATCAATTGATTCTACAGGATTTGCTGGAGTACAATCGAATTTTACTTTAGCTGTTTTGGTAAAGAAAATATCTTGAGCAGATGCGCTAAAAACAGCCGATAACATAAGTGCTGACAACAGGATTGATTTCATTTTCATGTTTTTAAGTTTAATTTAGAGTTGACAAATACCGTGCTTCAATTTTCCGGATAACCTTTATTGATCCAAGATTTGATCATATTAATGTCGCAATCAACGAGTTTAGTAGAGCCTTTTGGCATATTACTCGCATTTCCATCGTGAACTATGGATGATATAAATTGAGCTTTGTCGAAATCGAGATAGGCTTTCAAGTTTGTGTAACTATCCAACGGAATTCCACTTGGATTACTAGCACCACCATGACATGCAGCACTGTTACACTTTGAATCAAGAATTGCTTTTACTTCAACAGAATAGCGTGAATTAGTTGTATCACAAGTAGTTGTTTTTCCTTGGTCAGGATACAATTCTTCTTCGGTATCATAATAACAACCTGAAAGTCCTAAAACTAATCCAAGTCCTAATACTAAAGTGACAATATTGCTTGGCAAATTCATTTATTCAATCTATTAATTGTTTAATGCACCAGCCTGAATCCACTTACGAATCTTAGAAATATTACACGCATTCATTTGTGCAGTATTCTTAGGCATGGCAACAAAATTAGCGTTATGTTCGATAGAACCTAATAAACTTCCATCTTGAACGATAATTTGAACTCCAGCATAAGTTGAAGTATTGATTCCAGCATCCGGAAAAGGACCACTGTGGCAACCATTACAAAAGGTTGATAATATTGGTGCAATGTCTGCTGAAAACAAAAACGCTGTTGTATCGCATGAAGAAGCGCAATTCGTAGTGTTTTGAGCTCCTTGGTTAATCCATTGCTGGATCAGGGCAATTTGTGATGCCGTTAAAGGATTATTCGGTGGAGGGGGCATAATCTTATCTGGGTCATTTTCTAAGATGAATTTTATAATATCGCCCTCTGTAGGCTGAAATGGAACAATATCTTGAATAATGTGCGCATAATCATATAAGTGAAATCCTTCTACATGGGTAATTGCATCGTGACAACCAGTCATGGCACAATTACTCACAAATAAAGGTAGAATCTGAGATTCAAAACAAATCAGTGTATCCTCAGGTGGATTAATAATAGTATCGTTTCCGGTAGTATCAATTGGAGTGTTATCCTCTGGATAAAATAATTCATGTTTACAACCTGAATTGAAAGCTAAAATGGCAATCATCAATGCAATCAGAGGGAATTTCACAGGAGGGAATTTCATGGTTGTGAGCGTTGTTAGGTTAATGAGTGCAAATTGGATTAAATTCAGATAGAAAAAAATCAAGAATGCAGAATTTTTTTACACCTTAATTATTTATTATTAGAATTCTAATTCTCAGTAATTTTAAAATATCAATAATTAGCGTGTTCGAAATTTAATATAATATAAATATTATCAGACCATTACGCTATTTTATCCAAGATGTAAGAGTGTGAAGTTAATTACATGACGTTTAATTAAAATTATGGGTTGCATTCAACTAAGTATTAATGTTTGAAAACGTCAATTATTGTTACACATTAATCTGAATGGATCTGGTGTAATGATTGAAATTAATTGAAAGTAAGAGTACATTTGTTCTTTTAAAATCAAGTCGATGAAAAAATCAATCAAACTAATTTTAGCTGTATTACTTATTGCTGGGGCAATTGGAGGTGTGGTTGCATACCGTATGTGGAATAAGCCGCATGCAGATGCATCAGAAATGGAAGGAATTAAAGTAAGTGCAGATGAATTATACAAAGCATTTGAATCAAGTGAGCAACAAGCAAATGCTACGTATGTTGGAAAAGTTGTTGAAGTTACTGGTACTGTTGGCGATATAGAGAAGTCTGACACCATTTCTCGTGTAATGCTAACATTTCCGGATGCGATGATGGGCGCAGTTCGTGTAACACTTGATACACGGCACTTACAGGATGCCAATGAAGTTAAAACTGGAGATCAAGCAACATTTAAAGGATTCTGTAATGGATTTTTGATGGATGTTGAAGTTAAAGATGGTGTGCTGGTGAAAGAATAGTCAAAATAAATCAATCTGGAAATGCGGATTTCATCATTTGGAATCCGCATTTTTTTTACTGAATCGGTTAGAACATTGTTAAATAGCAGACAAAAAATAAACCCCGCAAGAATTAACTTACGGGGTTCTCACAAACCATCTTCCCGATATGGGCTCGGGCAACCAATGGAATTTCTCTGAGTGAGACAGAGCTTAGGTTGCAAATTTCTTCAACATGTAATCATGCCTGCAGTTCTATATCTTTATCTTTTATCATCCATTAGAACAGTATAAATTTATTAAACTATCAAATCAAAAAACGAAAAATCGAAAAATCATATACACAAACATACATATACAATATTCTATTTATCAATGACTTGAAAATTATTGTTAGCAATTAGAATTTGCCAGCAATGATTTCATCCACAATTAATGGGTCAAGTAAAGTAGTTACATCACCCAAATTACTTATTTCATTCTCAGCTACTTTACGAAGTATACGTCGCATGATTTTACCTGAACGTGTTTTAGGCAAACCGCTTACAAACTGAATTTTATCAGGTTTGGCAATCCGTCCAATTTGCTCACTTACCGTTTCGTAAATCTCTTCTCTTAACTGTGCCGGGTGATCGGGTTGTTTATCGCAAATGACAAAAGCATATATCCCCTGCCCTTTTATATCATGCGGAAACCCTACAACGGCACTTTCAATTACGTGCTTGTTTTGGTTGATCGCATTTTCAATTTCAGCTGTTCCAAAACGATGTCCTGATACATTAATAACATCATCAACCCGACCAATAATTCGGTACATACCATTTTCATCACGACGTGCTCCATCACCCGTAAAATAGTAGTTTTTATAGGTAGAGAAATACGTAACGCGACAACGTTCGTGATCTCCATACGTAGTTCGGATCATACCTGGCCAAGGAAACTTAATTGCTAAATAGCCTTCTTCCCCATTTCCTTGAATTTCTTGTCCCTCTGCATTCAATAAAACCGGTTGAACACCCGGCAATGGTAAACCTGCGAAACTTGGTTTAGATGGTGTGATTCCAGCCATGGCACTTATCATCATTCCTCCCGTTTCGGTTTGCCACCAGGTATCTACAATTGGACATTTTTCTTTCCCCACGTGAATATTATACCATTGCCAAGCCTCTTCGTTAATTGGTTCTCCCACAGAACCTAATACGCGTAAGGAATTCAAACTATATGCAAGTACGTGATCCACGCCTGCTGCCATTAAAGAACGAATTGCTGTTGGTGCCGTGTAAAACACACTCACGCTGTGCTTATCTATTACACTCCAAAATCTTCCAGCATCCGGATATGTCGGAATGCCTTCAAACATCAAAGTAGTTGTTCCCGACATCAATGGACCGTAGAGTAAATACGAATGTCCGGTTACCCAACCAATATCGGCAGTGCACCAAAACACATCGTTACTTTCTACCTGAAAAACATTTCGGAATGTATAGTCGATATACGTCATGTAGCCACCACACGTGTGAACCACTCCTTTAGGTTTTCCAGTCGAACCAGAAGTGTAAAGGATAAACAACATATCTTCTGAATCCATGCTTTCGGCCGGACAATCGCTATCGACCATTTCCATTTCTTCGTGCCACCACACATCGCGACCTTCAATCATTTCGGGATCCCAATTCAGTTGATTATGAACGATAACCCGGTTCACCGAAGTACATTGCTCTAGCGCTTCATCAACAACACGTTTCAATGCTAATTGCTTGGGACCACGACTCATTCCATCGGCTGTAATAACAACAGAACAGGCTGAATCGTTAATTCGATCGGCGATAGATTGAGCTGAAAAGCCGGCAAAAACAACCGAATGCACAGCACCAATACGGGCACATGCAAGTGTGGCAATAGCCAGTTCAGGAATCATGGGCATGTACAAGCAAACTCGGTCGCCTTTGCGGACGCCATTACGCTTAAGCACGTTAGCAAACCGACATACCAAAACATATAATTCACGATACTTGAATTTCTTAGCTCGTTCTTTCGGATCATTCGGTTCCCAGATGAGGGCTATTTTATTTCCTTCTGTATCGAGGTGACGATCGAGGCAATTCTCAGTAATATTCAACTTTCCGCCAGAAAACCATTTTACGGATGGTTCATCAAAGTTCCAATCTAGAACTGTATCCCATTTCTTTTTCCAAGTTAATCGACTAGCAATATCAGCCCAAAAACCTTCGGGATTTTTAACACTTTCTTCGTATGCATGCTGATATTCTTCCAGGGTCCGGATGCGGTGAAAACTCATAGGAATGATTATATAATTGAATTTAGGTGGAACAATGTAAAGATTCTCTCCAGAGTAATTAGTTGAATATGCTATCAAAAATGTTTGAGGCAGATACAATAACCAAGGACAGACTAGAAAACAAGTAATTTCTTCTCCGTAAAAGCTTCCATAGCATAGCGGATTCCTTCACGACCAAGTCCACTTTCTTTGATGCCACCATATGGCATTTGGTCGACTCTAAAACCGGGAGCGTTATTAATAATCACCGCTCCAAATTCCAACTTTTGATAAGCGTATTTTATTCGTTCCAAGTGATTGGAAAAAACTCCGCATTGCAAACCATATTCACTTGCATTAGCTAGATCGACACCTTGTTCCAGATTTCGTATCGTTTCAAAAATGGCAATCGGACCGAAAACTTCCTCTTTAACAAGTTTCATTTCGGGTGATGTACGTGTGATAATGGTTGGAGAAAAAATCCGGCATTCAGCATCGATCAAATTTCCACCTGCGAGAATCTCAGCACCAGAACGATTTGCTTCTTGAAGCCATTCCTGAATTCGCTGAATTGCTTGAGCATCTATGAGTGGACCGTTGATGGTATATTCATCGGAAGGATCGCCGCTGCGTATGCGTGAAGTTTCGGAAAGCAACAGATCTCGAAACTCATCAGCCACCGATTCAACTACATATATTCGTTGGGTTGAAATACAGATTTGTCCGGCGTATAAAAATGCTCCACGGGCAATTTGTCGGGCTGCTTCTGCTAAATCGGCTGTTTCATCCACAATAGCTGGAGCATTTCCTCCCAATTCGAGAAGTACTTTTTTATTTCCAGCTATTTGCTTCAAATGCCAGCCAATACGAGCGCTTCCGGTAAAGGAAAGCACGCTAAATCGTGGATCACTTACAAGCTTTTCGGCAACTGGTATATCGCAAACAATCACATTTACTGCTCCTGCAGGTGCACCAGCTTCGGCTATTAATCCAGCTAAACTCAAAACCGATAATGGAGCTTGAGGTGGCGCTTTTAGAAGAATGCTCGTCCCTACAGAAAGCGCTGGAACAATCTTGTGTAAAGCTAAATTTAAGGGGAAATTAAAGGGTGATATTCCTAAAACAGGACCAGTTGGAAACTGTTGTGTGAAAGCAATTTTTCCTTTTCCGCTTCCTGCATTCATCGGAATTTGCTCAGAGTTAGATTGCCAAACTTCCCGAATTCCCGCATCGATAGTTAGTAAGCATCGTTCGAGTTCTTGTCGTGCAAAAGAGATTGGTTTACCCGCTTCGGCAACTATCAATTGAATGAATTCTTCCTTACGCTCATCTAACAAATCCCGAGTCTTTTGAAGAATGGCTGCACGTTCAGAAATATCGAGTTTGCGCATTTCCTGAAAACCACTAATAGTAGATGCGATTGCTTCTTCGACTTGTGATAAATCTATTTGGGGAATTCGAGCGAGTAATTCGTTGGTGTATTTATGATAAACCAGCAAATCCAAACCAGAAACTTGAGTTCGGTATTGATTGCCAATAAAAGGAAAGTGTTGAACAGGTAGCATGGCTCTAATCTAAAAAAGAAAAGCCTTCGATTAACGAATTAAGGTTACTGAACCTGCAGTTGTAAACCATTGTTTATCGGTCCATTGAACTTCTACAATCCAACCATAAACGCCCATTGGAACAATTCTTCCATTCAATTTACCATCCCAACCTTTATCTAAAGCATCCGATTCGAATAACACTTTTCCACTTCGGTCATAAACCCACATGTGAAAAGTTAGAATACCCGTTCCCTTAGCTAGAAATACTTCATTTAGTCCATCTTCATTAATGGTAAAAGCATTGGGTAGATACACTTTGAATGGTTCTTTCAAACAAATAGTACGATCAGTTTTATCGCTGCAACCATTGCTATCAGCAACTTCTAAAGCAACTACATATTCACCATAAATGGGATACGAATGTGTTGGATTTTCGCCTGAGATATAAGGAATGATAGTTCCGTCACCAAAATTCCAAGAACCTTGTAAAGCACCCGAACTTAAATCGATAAAATTGATGTCTTTTATTTCCTCTGGAATACAATCATATTCAGGGTTAACAGAAAATTGGGCTTTTACCAAGGGAAATCCCGGAATAGTAATCAACGTATCAACCGAACAACCCGAAACAGAATCACGAATCGAAACCGAATACGAATTGGATGCTAAACCGGGCAATTGAGCTCCTGTGTAGTATAGTTGATTATCCCAAACTAGCTGATAGGACCTCGAATGAACTCCATCAATCTGAGCAAATCCGGGACGTCCATAACACAATGAATCGCTAGTACTGATAGAAAAAGTAATGGGTTCACTTACTTCAATATCAACTGTATCACGTAAGCGAGAACATCCGTCGGAAATTTCTAAAGTATATTGGGTAGAAACTAAAGGACTAACTATCTGTTGCTGTAAAGGTTGCAGACCTTGATTCCACGAATAGGTGATGAGATTTCCATTTCCTCCAAAGGCATTCGCCTGCATCGAGACAAAATCACCAAAACAAATCGAATCGGTACTAACTACTAAAGAATAACCAATTGCAGGACCAACACTTACTATAACCGAATCGATGCTTCGACAGTATCCTTCACCAGTTTCAGCATACAACCAATGATCGCCTTCACCCGAAATGATTGGGTTGAAACTACCCGGCAAGACTGAACCGACTCCATAAAAAAGTGCATCAAGCGGTTGAATGCTAACTGAATAGAGCGAATCGGTATAGCATAAAATTCCAGCAGGACCGTCGATACTAGCTTCTTGATAGGAATCTATTTCTGCAGTGAGCGTGTCTTGACAACCTTGCGGACTTTCATAATAGATTTCGTGTGACCCTGATCCTGCATCAGTTGGAGAGAACATTCCTATGGGATCTATTATTCCATCACCCGAGAAAGAACCACCTAAAGCATAATCTGGAACTGTAATTTGGAACGCAGGTGCTTGCTCGCAGGTTAATGGAATATCTTGTAGAAACGCCTTTTGCACAATCATGTATGCCGTATCGGCACAGGTATTTATGTCGAATGTTAAGAGATGAACGCCCGTTCCGGCAAGAGCGGGATCGAAAAATGAAGAATCTTGATCAGCTCCGGGAATAACGCCATTTCCGCTCCAGTTGCCCGACCAAGGATTTGTTTCCATGCTTATATGATCGAGTATAATTCCTTGATCACCCGAACAAAAAACAATGGTATCGCGATCTATTCTTGAATATACCACATAGATTCTAGTTGTGTCGGTACAGCCATTTGGATGCGAGTAAATGAGATCGGTATTGAAGTTTTGATTCGTGTTTGTTCCTGGATCGAAAATCCCAAGTAAAGAATCGACGATTCCGGTTCCGCTCCAAGTTCCACCTGAAGGCGAAAAATTGTCAAGTAAAAAGGTATCTTGAGAAGGACAAGCTGTTCGATTCCAACCGGCAAAAATTTCCTTCACATAAACTTCTATTGTTTGTGAGCAACCATTGATGTTATAGGTAATTGGGATTAAACCTGCATCGGTTTCTCCCGGATCAAATAAACCAGTAAGAGAATCAATAATTCCTTCACCCGACCATCTTCCACCGGGAGGATTTAATGAATACAAAATTGAAGCAGCACTTTGACAAAGCGTATCGGTAAGAACGGGCACATTGGAAATATCATCCACATAAATATTCAAGTCTTCGGTACAACCATTCACCGAATAAGTTACCGAGTAAACACCTGCAGCAATGGGATCGAAAACACCCGAAGGAGAAACTGATGGACCAGACCAAGTTCCGCCAAGTGGACTAAAACCAATGATTTGAAACGGAGCTGAACCGGGACAAGCAGCTTGAATGATTCCTGCATTGATCGGTATTATGGTAATACTAGTTAAGGTTGTACAGCCAAAACTGGGAGTGATAGGTAAATAATATCCCGGTTGATTTAATCCCAAAACGGCTGAATCACAATTGAATGTGCCTGCTAGCGAATCGGTAATTCCAGAGCCAATCCACCAACCACCTGTTGGATTAGCGCTTAAATCAAATGGTGCATCCGACTGACAATGAGAAGATGGTGTTGGAACAGTAGCGGGTTGAAAAACGGTTATGCTTATTGAACCAGATGATGCTAGTGCTGGAGAAGTATCATCAACGGTGAGCGTGTAGATAATATCATTAAGCGGACAAACCGTTTGAGCAGGCCCGGCGTAACTCATTCCGGTGTTCCAGGAATACGTGTAATTTCCATCACCACCGGTAATTTCGACGTCGATGATAGTACAATCTCCAAAGCAAATACTATCGTTTTGAGGAGTTAAGGTGACTATGATTGGACAATCGAAAACGCTGAAATTATCGCTAGTTATGAATGTCCAGAGGCTATCGCAAGCATCCCAATAGTGAGTGGTAAATTCGATTTGATAATTTCCACCGAGGTCGATTCCGGATGCAAAAGTGATTTGAACTTGTTGCGTGCTATCATTGACGCATGAAATTGGCGAAGCAGAAAGGATTGGAACATTTAAAGGACCAATGAGCTCAAATGCAGCAGCATAGATAGAATCGCAGCCAACATTCTTACTTAGGTTGATGATGGCTGTATTACTCGAACAAGCTGGAACGGGAATTATTGCTGCAATTTGAGGAGGAACAGGAGGCACAATTTGGGTTGTCCAATGCGCTTCCCAGCCGGTACAAGCCACGTTAGCATCAGAAACAAAATGTAAGGTGATACATCCTGAATTTATGGTGTGGACTGGTGGTGGAGTTGTTCCTGAATATGCCGGACCAATTTGAGGATCAAGAATCGAACTTCCAGCGTGAAACATGAGTGAATCGGAACCCAATTCGATGCATAAAAAATCGAATGCGAGATTTAATGTTCCCGGTGCATTCAAGCAAATGGTGAATGTTTCATCCGCATTGTGAAAGTAATTCACGCCATCACCACCATCATCATATAAAATCCCTTTGCATTCGGTTACGAGCGTGTCGGACATGTTAAACTCCAACTGTGCCCATGAAGAATTGGATCCGCATACGAGCAGCAAAAAGAGAAATCCATATTTCCGAATAAAACTCATTGACGTTTAATCACAATTGGATCGGTAGTAACA
>JBIKOC010000206.1:0-4301 GCA_044358335.1 Flavobacteriales bacterium
CGGGTGCTACTTATGCGTGGAATTTTGGCTCTGGAACAGTGGTTTCTGGAAGTAATGAAGGTCCATATATTATAAGCTATCCAACAACAGGAACCGAACATATCACCTTACAAGTTTCGGCTAACGGATGTACATCTGCATTGGCTGATAGCACGATACTTATTCGTGATTTACCAGTAGCCGATTTAGGCACTGATGTTACACTTTGCTCGGGTGATACCATTCAATTGAATGCTTCTAGTCAAACGGGTACTACTTTTATTTGGACTAATCTCGCAGGACTAAGTAACGATACGATAGCTAATCCTACCTTGAGTTTATCGTCCATTCATAATTATGTAGAATCATTCAATTATGGTGTTGAGGTTTCGGATGGATATTGTGTTGGAACAGATGAATTGGAGGTGAATTTATCACCTAAGCCGAGTGCTAGTTTTATTCATCCGGTAGGAGAGTGTTTCGAAGGAAATTCTTTCGATTTTATTCCAGATGGTAGTTTCACCCAAGACGCTACATTTTTCTGGAATTTTGGTACTCATGCCTATTCTCACTCTCCATCTGATCAGGAGCAACATGATATTGTTTTTGATACTGATGGTTCTTTCCCAGTTTCATTAACGGTAAGTCAATATGGATGTAACAGCGATGTGTATTTCGATACGGTTGATGTGTATTCGAATCCAACTACAACTTTTGTAGCTCAAGGAATAAAAGGTTGTGTTCCACTAACATCTAGCTTTGAGGCTATCTCCAATGCAGGAATTTCTACTGTTTATACTTGGAACTTTGGTGATGGAACATCTGCTACTGGTAATAATCTAGATCATGTGTACGAAAGTTCTGGATTTATGAGTGTGACGGTTATAGCAACCGATTCCAATGGATGTTCAGCTTCCTATACAGAACAAAATGCAGTACAAGTATTGGAGCAGCCTGTTGCTGGTTTCCGCACTAGTCCCGAAGTAGTATTTATTGGTGGTGATGAGTTGGAATTAACCAGCTTATCGGAAAATGCTCTTTACTGTTATTATGTGATTGGTAACGACACTATTTTAGGTTGCACCAATACGTATAACTTCACCGAAGAAGGTGTTTATTCGATTACGCAAGTAGTATTAAATGCCTTGGGTTGTACCGATGAAATTACTCATACTGTAACTGTTGAGTATGGTTCAGAATACTATGTGCCAACGGCTTTCTCTCCGAATAATGATGGGAATAATGATGAATTTTTAGTGGTTGGTTCAGAAATAAAGGAATTCTCGATTATCATTTTCGATCGTTGGGGAAATGAGATTTTCACGAGCGATGATATTGAGAAAGGTTGGAAAGGACTTACTCCCGGAGATCAACCTATGCCAGAAGGAGTATATTCATATCGATTAGAAATGAGAAGTAAGCTCAATAAAGACATTGTAAAAACGGGTGCTGTAACTCTTCTTCGTTAAATAAAAAAGGCTGCCCGATTAGAGCAGCCTTTTTTTATTGGATTTAAATCAATTATTGTTTTACAATTTTCAATACCTGACGAGCTCCATTACCTTCTACAGAAAGTAGGTAGATTCCGGTTTTGTAATTGTTCAAGTTCAATACATAGTTGAAGTTATCTCCATTAGTATTGATGGTTTCGGTTGTTAACACACGACCTGTTAAATCCATTACACGGAAAGTCACATTGTCGGCCATGTTCATGCGAACAGAAACACTCATGAAATCGCTTGCTGGATTTGGATAAGCTTCAACCAACATGGCATCTTCCATGATTTCACTGTTTGATTCTTCATTTGTGATTTTAGCAACACTAGATTGACAGTTTTGTAAACCTAAAACAGCATCCACATCAAAGCCATCGCCATCACCAGGGAAGTTACCCACGCCAATAAAAGTGATGTCAGTAATTTTTATGTAATTCACTACAGTGAGACTTCCAAAATCTAATTTACCATCGCGGCAAATTACGTTAGTGCCAGCTACTTCGCCATTTCCAGCATCACCTGGAAGGATTACTAGATCGTAAAAAGTAACTCCATCACACGATCCTTGAACGCGTGCTTTTTCAGGATAATTACCGCAAGTACGGCTAGCCACATCGTTAAAAGATGTTTCGAAAACTTGCACATCAGCACCTGGACCATTGTTAAGGCTGTATGGGAATGTTAAGATAACTGAACCACCTTTTCCTAGCGAGAAGAAGTTATTGTTGGCAGGTGATGTAGTAACATCATTTGCGTAAATATTGAATGGATTTACTGGTAAGCCTAACATTTTGTTTTGGTTGTCGCGAGCAACTGGAATAGGAGCGTTATTCTCGGTTAAACCTTGAGTTGTTTGTGGATTTCCTAAGAAACCATTTGCTGCATAACGTGATAAGCCGGTTTGAGCTGGGAAAGAGCAACCAGTTGAATTTCCACTAATACCATCAACATCATATCCATCCGCATCGATCGTAAAAAGTGTTATGTCTGAAACGTCTCTAATTTTCAAGTATTTCGCCCATGGAAGACAAGCTAGATCCAATGAACCATTATGACAAAGTGGATTTGCTTCTGTAGTTAATTCAACCCAATTACATAAATCTTGAGAAGCCCATACACGTGCTTTCTCTGGATAAGTGCTACAATTATAACCCCATGTAGTTTCAAATACAGTTAAATCATCGCCAGCACCATTGCAAATTGGTCCCGACATTTCTACCGTAATTTCACCACCAAATCCAAGTGAGTAGAAGTTTTCTGGTCCCTGAGTGTCATTATTCTCAGGAGCGCCATACGTTTTAGTCAAATCAGAACGAATAGCCATTACTGGAGAAACAGCATCTGCCATAGTTCCTTGCGAAAAAGAAATTACATTACTAATGTAAACCTGTGCTTCGAGCGTTTGGGTAGCTGCAGATAGAGCAAGAGCAGCAACCGCCATTTTTAATGTGTGGTTAGTTTTCATGGGTATTAGGATTTATTAGTATGACAACAAATATATATTTCTTACATATTGGTCAAGTTTATAAAACGGTCGTTTAATAACAATTTAATTCGCAATTTGTACGATTAAATGGGTTTTGGGTGTAAATGAGCGTATTAGAGCAAGCTAATGGCTCATTATTTATACTTATTATAAATAAGTTTCTTACATCAATAGGTTAGGCTGGTTTTTATATTCATATTATTGACCCTAAGGTAGTGGTTATCGCAATTCAAAGGAGATTTCCTGAGCTGATAAGGCATTAGTCAAGTGTGATTTAGAGGTGATCCTTTTTAGAGTTTCCCTTCGTCTGCTGTCTTCTATCCCCGGATTGAAATCCGGGGATAGAAATGGAGAAGGGCATTAACGAAAAAAGACGCTAAAAAAGCGTCTTTAATCTTAGAGGTTCCGAGCGGATTTGAACCGCTGTACAAAGTTTTGCAGACTTCTGCCTAACCGCTCGGCCACGGAACCGTTTTTGAGGGGTGACAAAAGTAGTAAAATCAGTCACGTAGGCAAGAAAAAAATTGCGAAAATCTACTGATTACGCCAAAATTTAAGAAGTGCTTCGTTCTGAGTTGATTGGGTCAACAAATTCGGCTAAGCATTTCGGACATAAACAATCCAAATACATCCGGCGAATCTTAGCCAAGTTCTCTTTCGAGATTGTTAACTTATCGCACCAGCAGCCTTCCTCTACCACACAGGTAAAGCTTTGACCACATTTACCACATAGCTTTTTCTTACTAATCTTCTGCTTAAGGAAATTCCACATATCAAGACTCCATCACGATGCTAACTCCGGCAACTTTACCTTCTATCGGAGGATTTAACTTCGTAACCTTGATTTTTGTTTTACCTAATGCTGGAAAATTCATCCGCAAACTATCAATAATGCGTTTTGCCACATGCTCTAACAGCTTCGATGGAATCTTCATTTCCTTCTGGATCAAGGCATACAGAGCCACATAGTCAATCGCCTCCGTTAAGGTATCTGTAGTTGCAGCTTTGCTCAAATCGGTTTCTACTTCCAGGTCGATACGAAACCATTGTCCTTCCTCGCGCTCTTTGGTATAAAGCCCGTGGTAGGCAAAGAACTCCATGCCTTCGAGTAAAATCTTCCCTTTGGTCACGCAAATTTGCTTTTAGTGAATTCCAAGGCTTTGTTAAAACGTGCCGCAACTTCTTCTTTCCCCAACAAACTGCACACTTCAAACATCGATGGACCTGCTGGTAATCCGGTAATCAAAATTCGAAAACCTTGAAGCACCTGTCCGATTCCTACTCCAATCGATTCCAAATAGGCCTTCGATGTTGCTTCTAAATTAGCAGCCGAATAATCG
>JBIKOC010000207.1:0-4298 GCA_044358335.1 Flavobacteriales bacterium
CGAAATACGAAGTCCGTTGGAAGATCTTTAAGAATTATTTGGTTTTGAAATCGAAAATGCAAATAGGTAAATAGGCAGATTTGAGAAAACAATAAACACAGGTAAAATAGGGTTATCTATATTCAACCAGGTTTTATGGATATAGCTAATAAGTTCAACTATCGGATTTTAGTTTGTGCATTTCTATTTTGTTTTTCACTAGTATTTCAAGTCACAGCAGCTAATAAAGAAGTACTAGATATTGCAGCCTGGTGCAAAAGTGGAAAGCTTCAACTAGAACTAGTTTCTTTGGGCGGACATCAAGGTGAGTGTGTCCAAATGCGAGTTAAAAATCGAAGTGCTGAATTAATCCAAACTCGATTGGAATCCGGTCGAAAATTAGTTGCAGAAGATTCTTCTGCACAGGATATTTTTGTTGTGAAATCGTTATTCATACGATTAGCTGCGGGTGAGGAAAGGCGCTTTTCAGCTAATGGATTTTGTTGTCGGGCAAGCAGGCATTCACCAACTAAGGAAATGAAATTCGTTTTAGGTGAAATGATGCCTTCAACTTGGGTGCAAGTAGCTGAATTAATTGACAAGAGTAGTTTTCCTTCAAGTGCCATTCAAGCGGCTGTTTGGGCATTGTCGGATAATCATGCTGTTGCTGCCATTCAGTCCGATAAACCTTTAGTTGTTGAGTCTTTAAGAAGATTGGTAGCACATGTGAAAGGAGTTGAATTGCCATGGTATTCGGTAGCTTATGAGCAAGATACAACTCTTCTGTTTTCTGGTCGTCCAGAACGTGTTTGGGGTGAGTTTTCTTATTATTTACCCAATCAAGCCATGATTACCATGTTGATACAAGATACTCGTGGTCGTATAATGACTGTGCTAACGAAAGGTTCAGTGGGAATGCCGGGCGCTTACACGTATTATTTAGATCAAGATGTACGCAAATGGAAGCGGGGAGAATATGAGTTCCGAATTTTAGAAGATGGTGCAAATTTGAATCTTAAGAAGAAGTTTATTTTGTAGATTCATTCTTTATTTACCAGCAAAATTGTGATGGTTAAAATTTGGATACTCGGTGTTTTTTTGTTCTTGAATTCCAGCATTTTTGGTCAGACAACATGGGCTCGTTTTATGCCTGATTCCTATGTGATTTTAGATTCCGTGAGTGGATTTATCAATGAAGATGCTCACAAAGATTGGGTAATAGTTTTAAAAATATCTACCGAAACACCCGATTCATCTTCGCTGCGACCCGTTTTGGTATTCTTAAGTGATGAAATGGGTGTATTGAATTTATACGCTCGTAACGACAGTGTAGTTCTGTGTGCCGATTGTGGTGGCATGCTAGGAGATCCGTATTTAGGAGTGGAATTAGACCAACAAGTCATCTCGTTTTCTTTTTATGGAGGCGCAAACGAGCGATGGACACGAACGATTCGTTTTCAATATGTTTCGGAGAAAAAGGAAATTGTATTGAAGAATGATGAAGGCTTAGATTTTTGGGCAACCGATCCCGATAATCAGCGAGCATATACCAGCAATCCCGAAGATTTTGGGAAATTACTATTCCGTGATTTTTCGAATACTAAATCCTGGGAAGCGGATGAATAAATTACGAATTAAGTACAACGTATTACGATTTACGTATTACGAAAATTTCGTACATCGTGTATCGTATATCGTACATCGTACATCGTATATCGTATATCGTACATCGTATATCGTACATCGTATTCACTAATTCTTCTCTACGCACTTCCAAGCTTGAGGAAGGCTGTTTATGATGTCACTGGCATGCATGGCGGTATAACCGTAATTCTCGCGGGCCATGTCGCCGGCTAGTCCGTGTATGAAAACTCCGGCACGGGCTGCTTGTACGGGTGAATATCCTCGTGCGAGTAATGCGGTTATAATTCCGCTGAGTATATCGCCACTTCCTCCTTTTGCCATACCGGGATTTCCGGTGCTATTGAAAAATACATCACCCGAAGGACGACATACTGCAGTAAATGCACCTTTAAGCACGATTACAGCTCCCGTTTTACGACTCAACTCGCGTGCATTCATCAAGCGATCATACGCGTTTGTAACCTTGCCACATAAGCGATCGAGTTCGCCCGGATGTGGCGTTAATACTGTGCCTTTGGGTAAGAATGCTAGCCAAGTTGGATTTTCGGCTAGCAGGTTTAATCCATCAGCATCGATGAGTAAGGGTGCTTGGACCGATTGAATGAGGTTTTTGAGTACGCGTGCTGTATCGTCGTGCTTGCCAGCACCGGGACCAAATGCAATGGCATCGAATGCTTCGGGATTGAAGGAACCACTTAGATGAGTTAATTCTTCGGAAGTAAAAACCATGGCTTCGGGTAAAGCCGTTTGAAGTATGGAATACGCTTCACCGGGAATGTAAACACTGCACAATCCCACACCACTGCGCAAACAGGCATTTGCCGCTAATACGATTGCTCCTGTTTTTCCATGGGATGCTCCTGCTAATAAAGCATGTCCGTTTGTGCCTTTGTGTGCAAAAATACTAGGGGAATTAAACAGGTTTTTGATATCGGGCAAAAGCGTGTATTCGAACTTATTGAATGCATCTTGCTGAAACGCTTCATCGTTGGGCATTTCCAAACCAATATCGAGCACATGCCAAGCTCCTGTGTAAATTTCCGAACCGGGAAGCAAATACATCAAACGCGGAGCTTGAAAACAAAGCGTATGATGCGCTCTAAACGCTTCGGCCTTGTCTGGCATGGGCGAGTCGGTAAAAAAGCCGCTAGGAGCATCTATTGCGATTTTAATGGCGGAAATGCTATTGAGTTCAGAGATGAGTAGTGAGGTTGATTTTTCCAAGGGACGATTAAATCCACTTCCAAAAATCCCATCAATCAAAACCGAACCTGTTTGTATAGTTTCTAATGCAACAGAATTTAATTCGTGAACAGTGCCACCTAAAGCTTCAAATCGTGCTTTGTTAATTTGATTATCGGCACTTATATTTTCAGCAGGCAGAGCGAATGCTTGTACTTTTTTACTTGCCTGAAACAGCATGCGCGCAATCACCCATGCGTCGCCACCATTGTTTCCCGGTCCAATTAAAAGTACGTAAGATGAATCGGGTTGAGTATGTTTAATAATCCAGTCGTAACAGCTTGTTGCTGCTCGTTCCATAAGTTCGGTCGAACTAATTTGCTGCTTAAGAATGGTGTATTGATCGCAGGCGCGGATTTGAGCGGTTGACAAGATTTTCATGTCGCAAAGATGGTCAAATAGCAATCGATTTATCCGGCAAGAATTTGAGAATAAATGTGCAAGACTTGCGGGATGAGCAATTGTTTTTCGTCGTTATGAATAACCCAATCGGCCATGCGAACCAGGTTTTCTTGCGGAAATTGTTGTTGCATGCGGGCACGAACTTCGGCTTCGGTGATGGAATTCCGTTTCATCACCCGTTGAATTCTTAATACATCAGGAGCTTCGACCACGATTACTCCATCGAGGTGTTTTTCGAGTTGATGTTCAAAAATAATTGCTGCTTCTTTGATGATAAATGCAGCATTTTGCAGAGAACACCATTTCTCGAAATCCTGCGCTACGGCTGGATGTATAATCGCGTTGAGTGATTGAAGTGCAACCGGATTATTGAATACAATATTCGCCAGTGCAGCACGATTTAATTTTCCGTCGGGGGTAAAAACGTCTGCTCCAAATTGTTTGAGAATAACTGCTTGGATGTCGGGATCCGAATCGGTGAGGATTCGAGCTTGTTCATCGGAATTATACACGGGAATATCGAGCAGCTTGAAGATGCGGGCAACGGTTGTTTTTCCGCTACCAATTCCGCCAGTTAGCCCGATGCGTTTCATGAGGTGAAGGTACAACGGAAATGACTTTTCTGATTCGTCCTAAACGAATGCTCCGAATCTATTGATAACACTGAAGATAGAAAACGAATTACTTTTTACGGATGATGAATTCAACCGTTTCGGGACTCATTTGAACCTGGCGTACATAAGGTGGCACTTTGCGCAAATACAAACGTAAATTGGTAGCCTGAGCATTTCTTAAATCGAATGCATCGGCAGCAATACGGAACAATTTAGGATTCACTTTATTGTAATCACGAAGTGAAACCAAGTAGCGAACTTTTACTGAATGAGGAAAAATATCCAGACTGTCGCTACTGAGTAAATGATCTACATACACCGGAACTTCGAGTACCGCTTCGGTGAATTTATCCACTTCAAGTCGAGCGCCCACTTCGACCGGAGCATAGGTAACACGATCGCTTGGTCTTTTGATTT
>JBIKOC010000438.1:0-4291 GCA_044358335.1 Flavobacteriales bacterium
TAACAATAAATGGAAATTTAAGCCTATCTAAATCAGGCGCAGGAACTACCACATTAACATTTGGAAGTGCTGTTGGAGGTTGGACAACTTCAGTTGCGAAAGATGTAACTATTGGAACTGGATGTACAATTAATACCAATACATACAACAGTGCACACACGTTTAACATCAGTGGTAACTTAGATGTAACGGGAACTATTGACTTGACAAATGGGGTACCATACAGTGTACCTGCTAATGGTAGAACAACATTACGATTCTTAGGAGCAGTTGCCAATACTCAAGCAACTTTCAATGCTGGATCTATTGCTGATTTGTATGATGTTACCACAACTAAAAATGAAGGCTATGAATTGTTTGTAAATGCATCTCCTTCTGCAACAGTTGGTTTTAATGGTGGTGGCGCTACCATCATGCCTATGCTAGGAACACTTCGTTTAGGTCCAAACATTACCGTACCACGATTAATTAATGGTGGTAATTACGATTTAGGATCTGCTGGTGTATTACCTGTATTCTGGATTGATGGTGCAAACGTAACTGATGGCGGCTTAGGTGGTGCAATTGTACCTTATGGTACGTTAAAAATTACTTCAGGTAGTCTAACATGCGTGAATGGACAAGGTGCAGTGGTTCTTCGTGAGTCTGGATTACTTCAGATTGATGGAGGAACTGTAACCATGAAAATTTTCCGTACATCAACAACAGCAGTGACTCACCGTGGATCATTTGTTATGACTGGTGGTTCATTAAACATCAGTGGTGATAATAATGACCAAAGTAATTACTATGCAACATTCACTTTACCATACCCAGAAAATGTATTCCAAATGAGCGGTGGTACTATTACCATTACTCGAGCACATTCAGTTCTTGGAGCAATTACTCCAAATGGCGGTATTATGATCGCTTCAAATGCTCAGAATTACCAAGTAACGGGAGGTACTGTTAACGTGAATGTGACAGGAAACCTAATGTTCGATATTACCTCAACCGCACCTTTCTACAATTTGAATATCGGAAAACTATCAGCTGGAACAGGAAATGTTCGATTAAACCCGATTAGCTGGTCTTATGATGCCACCCCTGGTAATATAGCAACTGTTCCTGCTCAACCACTCCGTGTTCTAAACAATTTCGTAGCTAATGGAACCATCCCAGTTGGTGTTGTTGGAAATAATAATGGTATCGAAGTAGGTGGTAACATGACTGTTAACACTGGTGTAACTCTTTCTACTGGTACTGGATTATTAGTTTTCAACGGAAACCTAGCTCAAACATTTAGTATGAATGGAACAGTTGGGGTAGCAGGTCTTGGAGGTTTAACTGTTGATAAGAATCCAGTTACAACATTGACCATTGCTGGAACAATCGCTACTCTTCCTTTTAGTGGCGGACTAAATTTATTGAGAGGAACTTTTAATGATGGAAGTAAAGTCATCTCATTTGGAGGTAATCTAATAAACAATACTCTTCATACTGGTTTTGGTAAAATACTACTAAATGGTACTTCAGCTCAAACGATTGGAGGTACAGGAACTGGTATTTTCCAAAATATGGAAATTGCAAATACAGCTGGTGCCTTAGGTTCTATTCAAGTTACAGCTACCAATACACTTCGTGTGAATGGTAATTTAACGATGGCAACCGATCGCAAATTGAGCATTGGTATTTACAAACTCATTTTATCAGGTACCTCACAAATCTTATCGGCTTCTGGAAGTTTTGGAGTAAATCGATTCATTCAAACAGATGGTTTCCTTTCAGATGGAGGTATTGTTAAGACATTCTCAAATACTTCAGCCGTTGTATTCCCATTTGGTACTGGAACTAATTACACTCCAGCTACTATTCAGTTCTCTTCTGCACCTACCACTTGGGGTACTTTAGATGTTCGTCCTGTAACTGCTCGTCAGCTATATGTAACCGACCCAAATACATTTATCTACCACTGGAAAGTTCGACAAGTTGGATTTACTGGCTTGCCAGCTAATTCGATTAACCTTACTTTTAATTATGGCAACTTGCCTGATAATACGGCATATATTCCAGCATTCTATGATTATTCAACTATTGCGTACACGCCAATTAATGATGTAACGAAAGTTGATGAAACTAGCAATAACATTTTATTTACAGGTGTTAGCTACGTTAACGGAGACTTTACCGCTGGTATTCCTGCAGCGTTTGGGTTAGTTGTTCCATTTTATAGTCGTGCTAGTGGATCTTGGAATACTCCTTCCACTTGGTCTAATAATGCGATATTGAAACATGCGGGTGCTGCATCTACCTTAATTCCTGCTTCAAATTCTCCCGTATTTATTGGTAATGGAACAACCTATTTACATTCGGTAACAGTACCAACTAACAATACTGTTTCAGGTTCATTAATCGTAGATGCTGGATCAACACTCGATCTCGGTTCTACAACTGGAAATAATTTCGGTGCACTACCTTATTCTACTGCAGGTGGAGCTGGACGTATCCGAATCTCATCGAATACCTCATCTGCCGAATTCCCTGCCGGTGATTTTGGTTTATTCTTTACACTTGACGGAGGAACAACAGAATACTATTCTAGTGCTACTGCATTTTCAATTCCTGAAATAAGCGCAGCTCCAACTTCGATGCAAATTCGTTCTTACCGAAACCTGGTTTTAAATCCTTCTGCTAGTAGCTCAGTTATTCTACCTAACCGTGATTTGGAAATTTATGAAAATGTGACTGTAAATGGAAATGCCGCAGGTATTGCTTCCATGAATAGTTTATCTGCCAAAACACTAACCATCCACGGTAATCTAGATGCTACAAATGGTTCATTACAATTTGGTTCTTCTGCTGCTCAAAATGTATTAGTGGAAGGAAATATCACTGTTGGAATCAATGGTCAAATTTCTGTTCTTAATGCAGGTACTACTGCCCATTCGGTTAGTCTTTTTGGAAACTTAACCAATAATGGTACGGTTAACTTAAATCAAGCAAGTGATGTAAATATTCTTTTCACAGGTAATGTGAGCAAGTCAATTACAGGAACTAATGCTGCAGCTACTACATCATTAAGTAAAATCATAGTAAACAAAGGAATTTCAAATATTACTTTGTTAAATGTTGATGTCCTAGGAACATTAATTACTCCAACAGATAGCTGGTTAACGCTTACTAATGGAACTTTCCGTTTATCAAAATCTGCTACAATCACCCTTACAGACCTTGCAAGTACCGATTTCCTAATACCAGCTTCTACTGCTCTTTCACTTAATCATGTGGGTGCAGTAGTTAATACGTGTATGGCTAATGATAATGCGTCTGATCTAATCTTGGCTGGGAAATTGGAAATCCTGAATGGCACCATGAATATTGGTAATCAGGTTAATAACAAACATAACGACTTGGAATATGCTGCTTCTGATGTTCCAGTTCTTTTGATTCAAGGCTCCGGAACGCTAAATGTAAACGGTCAAATTCGTCGTAGTGTGAGTGTATTGCTTGGTTCTCTTGATTACACTCAAAAAAATAACAGTACTGTTCTTGTAAGAGGTAAAAACCAAGAAGCAGCTTCATCTTTCAATTTGAATCGTGCGAAATTTGAAGTCTTGAATCCGGGTAGTCAGTTTACTATGCAGGATAATGCATTATTGATTATCGATCGTAACGGATTGGCAAGTGGTGGTTATGGAGACTTCTATTTGAATCCTGCATCTTATGCTGTAACTGGAGGAGAAATTCGTTTTGGAACGTCTGACACACCTCCTTCAGCAATTGAAAGTACATTCTTAGTAAACACTTCAACTCCGTTTTGGAATTTAACTGTTGATGGAACCACAACGAATAAAACAGCACGTTTAACATCTGATGCTGCAACAATCAAAGGGAATCTCTCTATCCTTGGAGGATCTGTTTTTGATGCAAATGGATTGAATGTGAACATCGAAGGTAATTTCTTCAATCAAAATACATCATCTGCTGCTGGAGTTACTTTAGGCGGTTACCGACCTGGTACATTTACACAAACAACTACGTTTAATGGAACCAGTGCTTCCCAACAAATCACGGGTAATACTGGCAACTTAACCAACTTTGCTAATCTAGTTATCGATAACACATTTGGTGGTGGCGCAATTAACCTTCAAGCTAATTCAGCAATTCGTGTAAATGCTGATTTGAGTATCTTGAATGGCACATTCGGTACTGCAGCCAATTTGGCAACGGTTAGTGGAAATATCACCAACAATCAAACACATACTTCTTCAGGTGCTGGTTATTTAGTAGCTGGTGGTACTTCTGGACAAAA